>CAIOCH010000561.1 GCA_903856525.1 uncultured bacterium
ACGCAGATGCCACCGTGGCGGCGATCCACCTGCTCGACCTGCTGCCGTCGAATCCCATCGTGACGGTGCCGAGGGCCACGAAACTGCTGGGTACCACCGCGCCCACCGCGCGCAAGGCGGTCGAGGTGCTGGAGAGGATCGGCATCCTGCAGGAGACCAGCGGCAGGCTGCGCGACCGCGTCTATGCGTACCAAGCGTACCTGCAGGCGCTCACGGCGGACGAGGATTGAGTGGAGGGGCGCGGGTAGCGGTACCGGAGTCTCAAGCCGGTACCTTTGGGGAGCTTCAAGGGGTCGGGCTCAAGCGAGGCCGACCGCTTTGTTTGCTGGCGGATCCAATCCGAGGGCAAGGCGCCCCCCCCCGCCTCCGCGCTGTGGCGGGTGTTCGATGCTCTCACCTTTGTGGAGAGCGCCCAGATAGAGGCCACGGCCATCGATCCGAACGGCAACGAGACGGGCGGAACCCCGCCCGGATCTCGTGCGCTCTCGGAACTGGTTCACAGCCTTCCGAGATCGGGGTCGATCGAAACGCTCCTCGCAAACTCCCTGTCCCATCCGATTCTCATACCCCTCAAGCCCGGGATCCGATCCAACGGAGATCTTGTCTGGCTTGGCGCCTCAGCATCCCGATCGAACCTCACCCGGGATGTACTGCCGGACCTGCAGTTACGACCTCAAGGCCCTCGTCGCCAGCGCCTGCCCCGAGTGTGGAAGGGCCTTCGATCGCGACGACCCATCGACCTTCGACTCACGGACTCGGAAGCAGCGGCTCCTGATCCGGCTTGCTGCAAGCCTAGCGATCTCGGCACTCTGCTTCGGGACGATGATCGCAGGCGCTTGGATCGCCTCGGGGCTCGAGTTCCGCTCGTTCCACGCCGCGGTCTTCGCCCATGTCTCGCTTGGTGCGACATGCGCCATGATCACCGCGATCGCTGCGGCGCGCACTCCCTCTTGGATCGCGCGGGCCATCCTGCTGGTCGGCGGCGTGCTCAGCATGTGGCCCACGCTCCTGCTCGGCTTCGATCGCGGCTATCGCGTCTGGCAGGCGCAGCCTGACCCGCCTGACGAGGCGTTCGCCGACGGCGGGCCCACCATGGGCGCGATCTTCCTCGGGTGGATCCCATCGGGGATGTGGTGGCTCGCGAGTTTCGGTGTCGCGCTCGTGGTGGTTCGACAGCTTCGTCGTCGATCGAACGCCCGGCGAGCGGTCGAGGCTGGTGTGCGATGACCAGTGCATTCCTGGAGATCGCCGCTGCGACAGGGGTGCCCGCCGTCCGATGAAGCCCGCATAGTGACGAGGGCAGCCCAGAACAGGCGAAAGTGAAACGGCGAAGCGGAGCATGCGCGTTCGACAACGCCACGCGGCGGAGTTATCGTTTTCAGCCTTCTCGGCCCTCCCAAGGCGGGCGAGTTCTGCCCACCTCTGCGTTTGCCTCCGCGAGACCTCGATGGCCACGAGTCCCTCACCTGCCCGCCGTCTCACCACCTACTGGAAGATCGAGGCTGGCAACGCCGTGCTCATCCCCGCGCTGGCTGTCTACATGGTGCTCAGGTCGGGCGGAAAGATCTCGACCGCGCTCGTCCTCTCGGGACTCGCGTGTTCGTTCCTGCTCGTGATCGGCACCATCGTGCTGCGGATGATGCTTCGCAAGGCGCGCGGCGAGGCAACCGCGACCGCGGACTGGCTTCCGCTCCTCATCCGGATGCGCTGGCCGGCGATCGGCCTGTGCGTGGCAGCGGCGGTCGCCATCGGTGCCGAGTGGATCAGCGGCAACGCGGGGCTTTCCGCGCAGTTCGTGGCGCCTGCGGTGCTGCTCCTCCTCGCGGTGCTCGAGTACATCAACTACTACCACGTCCAGCTGCAGCACTTCGACCACGCTCCCGACTGGCAGCGGCTCGTCTCGGGGCGCGGGTTCCGACGATCGCATCTCGCCCGCGAGATCGAGCGGTGGAAACGGGAACAGCGCCGCGGCGGGTGAGTCGAGGCGTCCGCCGCGAGCGTTCGTGTCGGGGCTCAGCGAGCCATGTTTCGCGGCGATTTCGTCACCGCGTGGATTTCGCCGCCGCACGGCATAGACCCGCGCTCGTCCAACGGGTACGGTCGACGCCATGAACTTCCGGGCTGCCCCCCTCGTCGCGCGCGTCCTCTCCATCGTCGCGACGTTCGTCGTCGCCGCGTCCGCGACGGCGCAGGTCCACTACCACGACAGCGGTCACCCTTGGAAGCAGCGCGCGCGATCCGGCCCCGATGCCGAGGTGCCCGGCTGGTACTACAACCTCGGCATCACCGGCATGCGCGCAGAGCTCGTGGCCGACGAGCCGAAGTCGCTTGTGATCCGTCACGTGTTCGCGAACTCCCCCGCCGCCGGCATCGTGCGCGTCGGTGACCGGATCGTCGGTGCCAGCGGCGCGATGTTTCGCGAGGCGCATCGCAACGGCTATGGCGAGGAAGTTTTCGGCGCGACTGGACCGATCGCGGAGTTCGCCACGGCGCTCGAAGCCGCGCAGGACGCACGCGGCACAGCCCCCGGAAAGCTCGCGTTGACGATCCTGCGCGACGGAACGGAACTCGCGGTCACGCTCGACGTCGGCACGACGTACGGAAGTTTCGGAAAGGACTACCCAGCGGACTGCGCGAAGTCAGACAAGATCGCGAGCGAGCTTCTCGAGTACCTCGTCAAGCATCAGCGCGCTGACGGATCCTTCGGCGACGCGGTGCATGACACCTTTGCGCCGCTTGCGCTTCTGGCAAGCGGAGATCCGAAGTACATGCCTGCGGTCGAGCGATGCGTTCGCCACCTCTCGAGCGAGACGAAGGCGTCGGACCCGGACGCGAAGGCGTCGCTTCCGAACTGGACCTACATGGGCGCGGCGCTTGTCTTGAGCGAGTACTACTTGGCGACGCGCGAAGCGTGGGTACTTCCCGAACTTCAGGAGGTAC
>CAIOCH010000562.1 GCA_903856525.1 uncultured bacterium
CGTCGGGCACGGTGAACCTGAGCACGGCGAACTACAACGACCTGTCGAAGTGGAAGCGGGTGAGTGCGGGGCTGCCGGACCTGGTGCGTGTGGATGCGAGCCATGCGGCCGGGGGCGACGTGGGGAGCGTGTACCGGTGGAAGCTGGGCACGACGGCCAACGTCAACCTGGGGGCCGAGAACTACGCAGACACGGCGCGCTGGCAGAAGATCACGCAGTCGACGGCGGATTACATCCCCGAGGTAGGCAACCTGCTCGCATCGGATGCGACCGGTGTCGGCGGTCTGGTGGTTCGCAACGCGGTGAAGAGCGAGGTTGCGGCCTACGCCAACAACGCGACGGTGAATGCGGCCTCGGTGACGTTGACGGCGCTGGAGGATGCGGTGATCCGGGCGCGGGCCGAGAGCACGGCGCAGGCCTCGGGCGGGAGCACGTTCGGGGCGGGGTCGGCGCTGGCGGTCAACGCGGTGATCGCGACCAACACGGTGCTCTCGAAGGCCAACGCGTACCTGACCAATGCTACGGTGAGCACGAGCACCGGGGACATCACGCTCGATGCGCAGAACACCTCGGCGATCGACGCGACGGTCAAGAGCGCGACGAAGTCGGAGGGCCAGGCGGTCGGGGTGACGCTGGCGTTCAACACGATCGGCTGGGCGCCCACGAACCTGCTCTTCAGCAGCCTGAACGCGCTGATCGGCACGAACCTGGGCACCGAGACCCCGGCGCAGACGCAGGCCTACATCCGCAACTCGGTGGTGACCTCGGGGGGCGACCTGTCGCTGAGCGCGCAGTCGGCCGCGCAGGTGAATTCGACGGTGACCAACGCGGCCGACTCGGCGGCCTCGGGGCTGTACGGGGCGAGCGGCTCGGCCACCAGCGGCGTGCTCGCGAGCAACATGGTGAGCAGCACGGCGCAGGCGTTCATCGAGGACCTGGCGACAGGACGCACGCGGACGGTGACGGCGGCCGGGGACATCAGTATTTCGGCAGAAGACCGCGCCGGGATCTACGCCAACAGCAAGATCGTGTCCTCCTCGATCACGACCAGCGATGGCGGGGCGGCGTTGCTGCAGGGGGTGGTGAACTCGCTGCTGCCGGCCGACTACAGCAGCTCGGAGGGTTCGCGCCAGATCAAGTTCGGCGAGAAGGTTCGCCTCGCCCGGAATTTCATCGTTGACGACTTCACGACGAGCCAGGATGGCGGGTTGTCGAACGTGTCGACGAACAAGGTGGTACGCCTTGCCGACGACTACGGGGTGGCGGATTTCACGTCGGGCTCGGGCAAGCGTCTGCTGACGGCTGGCGACAACGTGCTGGTCGAAGAGGGCTACGACGAGTTGCTGGGCGAGGTGGGCGGCGTGTACCAGTACCTGGGTGCGCGCGGTCGGGTGGAGCTCGGGGTACAGGACTACACCGACGCGACGAAGTGGAAGCGGATCACGGGCGAGGCGGGGACGGCGTACCGGTATGTCGGTACGGGGCTCACGAACGCGAACCTGGATGCGCAGGACTACGCGGACGCGACGAAGTGGGTGAAGCTCGCGGGGACTGCGGGTGCCGTGTACGAGTACATGGGCACGACGCAGACGCGGGATCTGTCGAGCCAGAACTACGGTGACCTGGGGCTGTGGAAGCCTGCGCTGGGCACGGACCTGGTGCCGCAGGGCAACAACATCAGCGACTCGAACGCGATGGCGCTGGGTGGGCTGGTGGTGAGGAACGATGTGCGCAGCGATGTGGGCGCGTACATCAAGAATGCGACGGTGAGCGGTGGCGGGGTGTCGGTGACGGCGCTGGCCGATGCGGTGCTGCGGGCGACGGCCGACAGCGCGGCGAAGGCCTCCGGTGGCAGCGCGTACGGTTCGGGCTCGACGCTGGCGGTGAACGCGACGATCGCGACGAACCTGGTGCTCTCGCAGGCCAATGCGTATATCGACAGTTCGAGCGTCACGACGACGGGCACGGGCGACATCGTCCTGGATGCGCAGAACACCTCGCAGATCGATGCGAAGACGCTGAGCGCGACCACGAGCGGTGGCGAGGCGGTGGGGGTGGTGCTGGCGTTCAACACGATCGGCTGGCAGGCGCAGAACGTGCTGTACAACACGGTCGATGCGCTGGTGGGCAGCGACATCGGCACGGCGCAGCCGGCGCAGGTGCAGGCGTACATCAAGGACTCGGTGATCCGGGCGGGCGGTGACCTGACGCTGAGGGCGAAGTCCGAGGCGCAGTTGAATGCGCGGGTGGGCAACGAGGCGACCTCGGAGGCCGCGGGCATCGTGGGTTCGAGTGCTGCGGCCGGCAGCGCGGTGCTGGCGAGCAACATGGTGAGCAGCGCGGCGAAGGCCTACATCAGCTACACGGGCAGCGCGGGCTCGGTGGTGGTGGGCGGTGCGCTGTCGGTGACGGCCGATGACAGCGCGGGGATCGATGCGAGCGCGCGGCTGCTGGCGGCGTCCTCGGCGGTGAGCGATGGCGGGGTGAGCATAGCGAACAACGTGCTCAACAAGCTGTTGGACGATTACCAGTACACGAGCCAGTCGGGCGCGCAGAACGTGAAGTTCGGCGACCGGGTACGCGTTGACGATGCGTATGCCGGTGGTGGCACGGCGGGCAAGGTGTACCAGTACATGGGCACCAGCACGAGCGGCACGGGGCTGGACCTGGGCACGCAGGACTACAGTGTCTACGGTTTCTGGAAGGAGCTGTCGGCCTCGAACCTGATCCCGGAGGGGATTGCCGACGCGCTGCTCGATGCCGAGTCGATGGCCATCGGCGGGCTGGTGGTGAGGAACGATGTGCGCAGCGACGTGCAGGCGTACCTCAAGAATGCGCTGGTGCGCGGCGACGTGGCCGGCACGGTGGGCGCGGGCTCGGTGACGGTGACGGCACTGGAGCAGGCGGCCATTGCGGCGGTGGCGGACACGGCGGCGAGTTCTTCGGGTGGGTGGGCGATCAACGGGACGATCGCGACCAACCTGGTGCTGGCCAGTGCGAAGGCGTACCTCGAGGACAGCGACGTTCTGACCGCGGGCGCCGGGGCGGTGGTGCTCGATGCGCAGAACATCTCCAACATCGATGCGACGCTGCTGAGCGCGGCCACGGGCGGGGACCAGTCGGCGGGCATTGCGCTGGCGTTCAACACGATCGGCTGGGAGTCGCAGAACATCCTGTTCGATGCGATCGATGCGTTGCTGGGCAGCAGCATCGGCAACGAGCAGCCGTCGCAGACGCTCGCCTACATCGTGAACAGCAAGGTGGTGGCGGGCGGTGATCTGACGGCGACGGCGTTGTCGGATGCGCAGCTGTCGGCGACGGTGGACAACCAGGCCGATTCCGGCGGGATGAGCGCCAGCGGGGTGCTCGCGAGCAACATGGTGAGCAGCAAGGCGCTGGCGTACATCGACGACACGGCGGGGGCGCCTGCGGTGATCACCGCGGGTGGGGCGCTGACGCTGAGGGCCGAGGACACGGCCGGGGTCAATGCGCAGAGCACGCTGCTGTCGGCGGCGAGCGCGAGCGATGCGATCGACGTGGTGGGGTTGGCGAAGTCGCTGGCGGCGCGACTGGACGACTACCGGTACACGACGAAGTCCGGGGCGGTGAGCCTGACGGGTCTGAGCGCACCG
The DNA here is from genome assembly GCA_903856525.1 of uncultured bacterium. Classification (GTDB taxonomy): domain Bacteria; phylum Planctomycetota; class Phycisphaerae; order Phycisphaerales; family SM1A02; genus QWPT01. The sequence continues at coordinate 3,633 of CAIOCH010000562.1, forward strand.
ACGCACAAGTATCTGTCTGAGGGCGACAGGGTGCTGGTGAAGGGCGATCAGGTGAAGATTGCCTCGGGTGCGAAAGCGAACGAGGTGTATCGCTACCTGGGTGCGTCGGGCACGGTGAACCTGAGCACGGCGAACTACAACGACCTGTCGAAGTGGAAGCGGGTGAGTGCGGGGCTGCCGGATCTGGTGCGGGTGGATGCGAGCCATGCGGCCGGGGGCGACGTGGGGAGCGTGTACCGGTGGAAGCTGGGCACGACGGCCAACGTCAACCTGGGGGCCGAGAACTACGC
>CAIOCH010000563.1 GCA_903856525.1 uncultured bacterium
CGGGATGCTGGTGCGGATCCTCTTGAACCAGAAGAGCTGCGGCGTGATCACGTTGCAGCTGACCATGATCCAGTAGGCCCACCAGTACTGGCCGAAGGCGCGGTTGATGAAGGCGAACTTCTCGTACATCGCGCCCGAGTACCAGGCGATGAAGAACTCCATCGAGTACGCGTAGCCGACCATGCAACCGGTCACCAGGATGACCTTGTTCATGTTGTCGAGGTGGCGCAGGGTGATGAGGTCCTTGAGGCCGAAGAGCTCGCGCGCCGGGACGGCGAGCGTGACCACCATCGCGAAGCCGGAGAAGATCGCGCCCGCGACGAAGTACGGCGGGAAGATCGTGGTGTGCCAGCCGGGGAGCTGCGAGGTGGCGAAGTCGAACGACACGACCGAGTGCACCGAGAGCACGAGGGGCGTGGAGAGCGCGGCGAGCAGCAGGTACGCGCGCTCGTAGCGGTGCCAGTGGCGGTTGGAGCCGCGCCAGCCGAGCGCGAACAGGCCGTAGCCGAGCTGCTGCAGCTTGCCCTTGGCGCGGTCGCGCAGCGTGGCGAGGTCGGGGACCATGCCCGTGTACCAGAAGAGCAGCGACACGGTGAAGTAGGTCGACACCGCGAACACGTCCCAGAGGAGCGGCGAGCGGAACTGCGGCCACATCTCCATCTGGTTCGGGATCGGGAACAGCCAGTAGGCGAACCACACGCGGCCGACGTGGATGCCGGGGAAGGTGCCGGCGCAGATGACGGCGAAGATCGTCATCGCCTCCGCGAAGCGGTTGATGCCCGTGCGCCACTTCTGCCGGAACAGGAAGAGGATGGCGCTGATGAGCGTGCCCGCGTGGCCGATGCCGACCCAGAACACGAAGTTGGTGATGTCGTACGCCCACATGACGGGGTTGTTGAGGCCCCACACGCCGACGCCGGTGATGATGAGGTAGCCGATGCAGGCGCCGAGGATGCTCAGCAGGCCGAGGGCGGCGGCGAAGGCGATGTACCACGCGGTCGGGGCCTTGTCGGCCTCGTTCACGCGGCACACGGTGGCCGTGACCTGGCTGAACTTGTCCATGTTGAGGACAAGCGGCGCGCGTTCACCGGGGGCGTCGACGGTGTTGTCGACGATGGGGGAGTTGGAATTGAGCGTCGTCATGGATGCGCTCCGGGATCAGTGGGCGTGGCCGTGATCATGGTCGTGATCATGATCGTGGCCGTGGTCGTCGTGCGAGTGGTCGAGCGCAGGGTTCTTGACGCGCGCGAGGTACTTCACGCGCGGCTTGGTGTTGAGTTCCTCGAGGAGGTCGTAGCTGAGCTTGCTCTTGACCAGCTTGGCCACGCGGCTCGAGGAGTCGTTGAGGTCGCCGAAGACGATCGCCTGCGTGGGGCAGGCCTGCTGGCAGGCCGTGACCACGGCGCCGTCCTCGATCTTCCAGCTCTCGCGGCCGCTGTCGGTGCCGCCGGCCTTGGCCCACGCGTTCTTGGCGCGGATCTTGGCGTCCTGGATGCGCTGCATGCAGAACGAGCACTTCTCCATCACGCCGCGCGAGCGCACGGTGACCTCGGGGTTGAACTGCATGCGCAGCCAGCCGTCGGGGTTGTCGGTGATGGGGTTGTGGTCGTCGGCCATCGCCTTGTAGTACTCGGGCTGCACCTTGAGGAAGCCCTCCTCGCGGCTGGGCTCGCGCTTCTGGTAGTCGAAGAAGTTGAAGCGGCGCACCTTGTAGGGGCAGTTGTTGCTGCAGTAGCGGGTGCCGATGCAGCGGTTGTAGACCATGACGTTGATGCCCTGCTCGTCGTGCACGGTGGCGGCGACGGGGCACACCTGCTCGCACGGCGCGTTCTCGCAGTGGAGGCAGGTCATGGGCTGGATGGCGAAGCCCGACGGGGTGTCGGTGCTCTTGCCCTTGAAGTAGCGGTCGATGCGCAGCCAGTGCATCTCGCGGCCGCGCGCCACCATGGCCTTGCCCACGATGGGGATGTTGTTCTCCGCCTGGCACGCCACGACGCAGGCGCTGCAGCCGGTGCAGGCCGAGAGGTCGATGGTCATGGCCCAGCGGTAGCGGGCGCCGTCGAGGTTCGACTCCTCCCACATGGAGAGGCGGTGCGCCACATGGCCCACATGGCGGGCGAAGTCGGGGTGCGCCTTGTAGTTGGCCAGGCTCGACTCACGCACGAGCGCCGGCAGGCGCTCCTGGATGCCGTCGGTGGGCACATTGGAGATGAGCGCGTCGGCGGCGCCGTGATCCTGCGTGTGGGAGAAGGCGTAGGTGGCGCCCGTCTTGGACACAGTGACCTTGGCCATGCCGAGTGCACTGCTCGAGCGCAGCGGGTAGGCGTTGAAGCCCGC
>CAIOCH010000564.1 GCA_903856525.1 uncultured bacterium
AGCGAGCTCTCGAGGATGATGCGGATGTTGCCCTGCGTGAGCAGGTACATGGCGCGGTCGCGGCTGCCCGTCGTGAGGTCCGCGATCTGGTCGACCTGAAAGCCGAACGCGCTCGCGTAGAAGAACGCGGCCTGCTTGGCGTTGCCCACGTAGAAGCGGACGTGGTCGACGTCGATCAGCTGCAGGGGGTCGGTCGCGGTCGAGACGCCGGAGGACGGACTGAGGGTGGTCATGGGGGCGATTCTAGTCAGATCCCCGCGCTTCGCTCAAGTCGCGTCACCACACTCGCCGTTGCGGGCGCGCTGCTACGCTTCGCACGCGATGCACGACTCCACGCGACCCGACTTTGCGCCCGAGAATCGCTCCTCCAACGCGGGCAAGGCCGTGGCCGTCGCGGTGTTCGCGCTGCTGATCCTCGGCGGACTCGCGACGCTGGTCGTCGTGCTCACGCGCGGAAGCTCGGGCATCACGCCGCCGCCGCAGCAGATCCCGTCGTCGCGCGACGTGCTCTCGGGAGAGCGTTGACGGGCGCGTCAGTACCGCAGCACCGACTCGGTGCGCAGTCCGCCCAGCACCGCGCGGCCGTTGAGGAACTCGAGCTCGATGAGCAGGCTCGCGCCCACGACCTCTGCGCCGAGACCTTCGCGGCCGAGCAGGCGCATCGACGCCGCAAGCGTGCCGCCCGTCGCGAGCAGGTCGTCGACCAGGAGCACCCGCATGCCGGGCTGCACCGCATCGACATGGATGTGCAGCTGGTCTGTTCCGTACTCGAGCGCGTACTCGATGGAGCGCGTTCTGTAGGGCAGCTTGCCGGGTTTGCGGATGGGTATGAACCCCGCGCTGAGCGCGGTGGCCACCGCCGTGCCGAAGATGAAGCCGCGGCTCTCGGGACCAACCACGACATCGATGTGCTCGTTGCGGAACGGATTGGCCATCAACTCGACCGCGAGTGCGAGGCCGGCGGCGTCGGCGAGCAGGGGGGTGACATCCTTGAACACGATGCCGGGCTTGGGAAAGTCGGGCACATCGCGGATGAGGCGGGCGAGTTGCTGCTGCATGCGGGGAAAGGTAGCGAAATCACCCCGCGGCTGCGGCTATGATCGCGGCATGCCAGACGCAGGTGACCGCGCGCAGCGCAGCAAGCAGACCATCGAGATCGTCGAGCCCATCGGCAAGCGTGTCCTCATCCGCAAGGACGAGGACAAGAAGATCACCAAGGTCGGTCTGCATCTGCCCGACAAGATCGAGATCCCTACGATCACGGGGCGCGTGGTGACCGTGAGCGCCGAGGTCGAGCGCGACGAGAACTACCCCATCAAGCAGTACGACCGCGTGCTGTTCAATCCCAAGCACGCCATCCCCGTCGACTTCGAGGGCGACAACCGTCTCTTCGTGATTCCCGTGGAGGACGTCGTGGCCGTGTTCCGCCGGGAGCTCGGTTGAGCGCAGCGGACGGTCGCGATCCGCTGCCGATCGCGCCCGCGTCGCATCCCGTCGCGGGCTTGATCCGCGTGCCCGGA
>CAIOCH010000565.1 GCA_903856525.1 uncultured bacterium
ACGGCCTCGATGGGCGCACCCGTGCGCGCGGCGTCCGCACCTGGCTGGTTCGCTGCAGGAACGCCCGCCTCGACCGTGATCACTCGGACTCCTGGCTCCGCGAGCATCGCCCGCAAGCCTGCCGCTCCCGCACGCACGCAGCGCAACTGGCAGCGGGCCGTTGGCGACGAGCGCAGAAACCGCGTCGAGAAGGTCACATGCCACCGCCGATCCTCGGGCAGCAGCGCGAAGACATCCTCGACCAGCGGCAGCGTGTCGGTCTCGCCCGGCAGCACCAGATAGCACGGCGCACCCGCATGATCGAGCAGCGCGCGCGCCACCACCCCCGCCCAGCCGGGATCGAACCCTGCGGCGGACCACGCGTGCGCCGGCCGCGCCGACAGCGCGCCTCCGGGCAATCGCGGGCCCTGGGCGCGCTCGCCAACCTCGGGGACATGCTGCATCAGCACACCCTGTGCGAGTGCCGCCAGCATCCACGCCGGCCCAGCCTCCGCACGCTCGGCGGTGTCGACGACCACATGATGCGCCACGCGGTTCGGCCGACCACTCCAATCGCTGCCGCAGGGCGCGGTGCGGGAGAGCACGCTGTGGGAACGCCCCTGCACCGTCAGCACCCGATGCGCCCATTCGACGCGATCGGCGCCCACGGCGCGTGCCGGATCGAAGTCGTACGCGCTCAACTCCTCGAGCGCGCGCTCGAGCGGCGCAGCAAGCCCGCGCGTCACCACCGCCGTGCCAAAACCGGAACCGCCACGAAGGCCCTTCTGTACGGAGGCGTGGACGAGCTCGGCGCTCATGAAGCCCGTTGCTCCCGAACGCTGTACTCGGGGAACATCGCCGGCTCCGCCTCGGAGATCGCCACGACCAGCGGCGCTGCGGGCCAAATCGGGCGCACATCCTGCGGGCGGATGCGGAGCCCGCCTCCTCCCGCATCGCGCGTGGGCGGCTTGCCAAGCCCGCTGAAGGGCACGAGGCGGAAGCCGGGATCAAGTGCCCGCGCCGTGGCGAGCAGCTCGGGCATGAGCTCTTCGAGAAAGCGGGACGACGCGGCGTGCACCCGCGCCAACACCTCGCCGCGCGGCACCGCCACGCTCGTGCGCCCCAAGCCGGCTCGGAACGCGTCGGCCAACTCCGGCGATGCAATGGGTGCCCACAGATCGGCCTTGGCCAGCGCAATGACGATGCGGAACGGCAGCGGATCGCGCGTCGAAAGCCCCCGCAACCGCCGCACGCGGTTGGCAGCCTCGATGAGCACGAGGTCCTGCCGCTGCTCCACCGTGCCGCCGCCGCCCGTCGCCGACACGGCATCGCGGCCGCCGAGACGCTCGACCACGCGCTGATCCTGCGTGGGATCGACCACGAACACAAGCGCGCGCGACACGCCGAGGTGCCGCGTCACCGGTTCCTGCGCGCTCTCGCGCCCGGGCAGGAAGTGCTCGCCGGCATTGTCGTAGAGACACAGCATGCGTCGCGCACTGCCGCGCGCGATCTCAAAGAGCTGCGGCTTTGGGGCAGTCCACACGCCGTCCTCCGAGCGGAACGAACGGTACAGGCGTCCCGACAGATCGGTCTTGGCAATCATGGCCGGCGTATCAGGCGTCGTCGATCGGAACAGCGACGACTCGAGTTCGACGGTGAGATCATTGAGCGAGGTGTCGGCGTCGAGGTAGTGCATGCCCTCGACCACGAGCCCCGACCGCAGCGAGAAGCTTGCGGCCGCCAGCATCACCGACTTGCCGCACGCGGGCGCACCCACCACCGACACGATCGTCTGGGGGATCTCGACAAGCGCAGGCGGCAGCTCCAGATGGCAGCGCACGCATGCCATGCGCGTGCACGGCGCGCCGAACGGGTCGAGGGCGCGGCCGCGCGCATCGAACCGGCTGGGGAGGAACCGCATCTGCTCGGCGTCGCCCAGCACCGCGTCACCGCGCAGCGCCTCGTGCTCGGAGATGAACCGCACCTGCGCCGGCTGGAACTCCGTCCAGCAGTGCGGGCAATTGATCGAGGACACCAGTGATCGCGTGGACATGGCGGTTTCCTAGCGGCGCGGCGGAATGCGGAAGCCTTGGTCGAGATTGGTGGGCGCGCCGACCGGCCGCACGCCATGCTGGCGTGCGAGCGACACGGGAACGATCATGATCTGTCTCGAGAGCTCGAGCAGCGCGGCCTCGAACCGCTGCATCCACGCGGGATCTCCGCTGCGCCGGTCGTACTCGGCCTCCATGCTGCGCACGTCGGCGAGAACCTGCCGGGCCTGGTCGATCTGCTGCACGACGGTGGCGACGCCGGACCCGCACGCCCCCTCCAGTGCGTCGACTGCTCCGGTTCGGAACATGGCCGCGCGCGCGCGCAGAGCCGCAAACCGATCGTCGTAGCTCGTGGAGGGATCACGCGACACCGTCGCGCCCATGCCCGTCGTCTCGATGAAGATCCACTGATCGCCCCCATCGGCGCACAGCAGCGCGTGGCCCGGGACCAGCACGATGTACGAGTCGATGCTCATGGCCTCGAGGAAGCTCGCGAGCAGCACCGTCCCATCGATGCAGTTTGCGTTGCCGGACCCAAGCGACTCGTGCACCAGGCGGCAGCGCTGGGCGAGCCCGTCCGCCGCGGTGAGGTTCTGGTAGCGAAGCCCGCGGTCCACGAGATCCTGCCAGACAAGCGCGATCGACTCCAGCCGCTGCGCGGGCGAGCCGCCCGCACCCGTGATGGCGGCCCCCGCGGCCTTCACGTCGCTCCGCTGGTTGATCTCGTCGATCACCCGCTTGATCCACGGATGGGTCTCATCCACGAGCGCCGCAAAACCGAGCCCGAACGGATACGCGCCCTCCACCTGCGCCACGGGATTCACGCGCACGCGATCCGTGAGGCGATCCTCGCTGCCGTCCTCGTAGCGGACGATGAGGGAGTAGGGAATCTCCATCGCCTGCTGCAGCTTGTGCAACTCGTCGTCGTTCCAAGGGAGCGACAGCGACACGCGGAACATGCCCGACTGCGGATCGTGGCGATATGCGTCCGTCTGGCCACCTGCGTCGAGGCGGATGTCCGCGCTCCGGGACACCAGGCCGTCCGAGGGAAGGGCGAGGTACCTCCGCATCGCGGCGTCGACCTCGAGATAGACGCCCACGCGCGTTCCCGCCGGAACCTGCAGGAGCAACGCCTCGAACAACGGGCGCGAGGCATCGAGGCTCATCCCATTCGCCACGGGAAACAGGAACGACCGCAGCATCGACGCCCGCATGATGTCGCGCGCGAAGTCGGGGTCGTCACGCACCAGATTGGGCGTGCCGTCCACGAACGCCTTCTCCATCGCATCGAACGCGTCGCGGCTGCCCACATTGGTGAGGAACCGCCTGTCGAACTCGCGCAGACCAATCAGGCTCGACGCGTACACGGTGTCAGCCATGCCATCCGCAAGCTCGATGACCGACGACTTGGTGGCGCCCGCGGGAGCGGGTGGCAGCTGCGGCGCGGGAGTCTGCGGGGCCGCCGGCGATGGCTGCGGGGCCGCGGGCAGTGGACTCGCGGGCTGTGGAGGCGTGGGCTGCGGAACCGCAGGCAGCGGCGCGGGCACTCCCGGCACCGCTGGCAACGGGGGCACCGTCGGCGGCGCAGCGGGAGGTACACCGCCCACCCGGCGCTCGAACACCAGGATCACGAACTCCGCGGGAACTCCGCGGCCCCCGACGAATGTGCCGATCTCCACCACGATCGAACCGCCCGCGGTCAGCTGCGACGATGCGATGCGCACCTCCGCAGCCTGGCCCGGATCGGAATCACGGTCGTTCCCCAGTGCGGCGCCCGCGTCATCCACCACCGTGGTGACATCGAGGTCGATGGTCGGCAGTTTGGGCAACGCGAGGATGAGGATGTCGACCCCACCGCCCGCGCTCGGCGTGTAGCGGCCGAAGTAGCGGCCGTCGGCACCCGTCGCAAGGATCACCCGCGACTGCCAGGCCCACTGCTCGCCGAGCGCGCGGCCAAACGGCTCGCGCAGCGCGGGGAACGTCGCCCACGTCGCCTCGTCGCTCGGTCCCTGCACCGTCGGCTGCGAGCCCGTGTTGAGCAGCGCCCGCCGCGCGAACTCCTCCTGCATCGCCAGAACGGTCGCCCCCTGCGCGATCACCTCGAGCGCATGGTCGACCGACAGCGAGAACGCCATGCCCTGGCGGCTCTCCGTCTGGCCCCCGCTCTTGAGCTGGAGGTCGCCCCAGGTGTTGATCGCGACCACCTCGCCGTCCTGCGAGAGCAGCGGCCCACCGCTGTTGCCGTGGTTGATCGCGGCGTCGGTCTGCACCACGATCGGCCGCCGCGCGTCGCGGCGGATCGACGACACCAGCCCCGCGGTGAGCGTGTGCCGCGCCGTGTGCACCGCACCGCTGTCGGCCTGGTCGCCGAACTCGAAGCTCGTACCCGGATGCCCGAGCGCGAACACCTGCTGGCCCGCGCGCACCTCATCGCTCGGAACGATCGCGAGCGGCCGCGCGCCGATGCGCTCGAGCCCCGCGCGGTGCGCCTCCACCTGCAGCGCCGCCACATCGAAGTGGATCCCATCGCTGCTGTCGAGCTGCGCATCCAGGAAGCGCTTGTGCACGCGGAACTCGCTCGCGCGCTGGTCGGCGATCCGGAAGATCTCCTTGCCCGTCGCGGGATCGGGGAACACCACATCCACCTCGGTCGCATCGTCGATCACGTGGTAGTTCGTGACCAGCCAGAGGTCGCCCTTCACCTCGACGAGGAACGCCGAGCCCGTCGACGTCTCCGTCACCAGCTGCGGCGTGGCGAGCATCTCGGCGCTCCAGTCGCGGCCGTCCTTGCTCGTCTCGAGGTAGCGCACGGCGAAGAGTCCGGCGACCACCAGCACCGCCATGAGCGCGGCGCCGATGCCGA
>CAIOCH010000566.1 GCA_903856525.1 uncultured bacterium
CTCGCCCCGCAGGTGCCGATCGAGATGAAGGTCGACACGCACCCCGACTGGCTCATGCGCAGCGACCAGGGCGCGTTCCTGGGTGCGGGCGTGCCGGCGGTCCTCTTCAGCTGCGAGGATCACGAGGACTACCACAAGGTGACCGACCACGCCGACAAGTGCGACGAGCAGCTCATGGCCCGCGTGGCGGCGCTCGTGACGGCGGCGGTGCGGACCCATGCCCGCGAGATGACGCCGCGGTTCGACCTGTCGCCGCTGGTGGCCGATGAACTCAACGCCGGGCAGCGCGTGCTGCGCGTTGGCAGGCCCGCCGTGAACCCGCCGTACTGGAAGCCCTCCACGCGGCGCGATCCAAGCCGCGGCCTCGACAACGACGTCGTGCAGGCACTCGCGAAGCGGCTCAAGTGGACGATCGAGGAGAAGTCGGTGGCCGAGGGCGCCGAAGCGGAGGCGCTCCGCTCGGGCGAGGTCGATGTGATCGTCAACGGCTTTCGCGCGACCGAGGAGCGCGCCGCGGAGTTCGCGCTCACGCGGCCGTACTTCACCGGCAGCGGCGTGGGCGCGCTCGTCCGCAAGGACGCACCCATACTCGTTGCGGCAGACCTCGCCTCGAAGCGGATCGGCGCCGTCGACGCGACCCCCGAGAAGGCCTGGGTCACCGGGCGCGTGACCGATCCACGGATCGTCGCCGCCACGGGACCGATCGGCGAGCGCGTCGGGCGGGTGGAGAAGGGCGAGATCGACGCGCTGCTCGGCGACTTTGCCGTGCTCGACGCACGCGCCCGCCGTGATCCGGCGCTGCGCGCGTTTCGTCTTGCGCAGGGTGACAGCGTGCTCGCGTTCCGCGCAGGCGACCGGGCGATCGCGGAGCTCGTCTCGGCCGATCTCGCGCGCATGGAGGCGCTTGGCGACCTCGCGGCGATCCACGCCACCTACGGCTTCACCTCGCACCGCGTGATCGGACAGGACAAGGGCAAGGTCACCATCCTCGGGCACGACGGCCGCGTCGAGTGGGAGCACCCCTGCGGCCACAACTCGCACGACCTGCAGGTGCTCGCGAACGGCAATCTGCTGCTTCACCCGGCGCCCAACCGCGTCGTCGAGGTCACGCGCGCGGGCGAGACGGTGTGGGAGTGGACCAGCCGCCCCATCGCGCCCTACGCCGATCGGGTCGAGATCCACGGCTTCCAGCGTCTCGCGAATGGCGACACGATGATCGCCGAGACGGGCAACCTGCGCATCATCGAGGTCGATCCGCAGGGCGGCGTCGTGCGCACTGTCCCGCTGCAGGTCGAGCGCCCCGACTGGCACCGCGACACGCGGCGTGTCCGCAAGACCGATGCGGGTACCTACCTCGTGTGCCACGAGGGACTCGGCCTCGTTCGCGAGTACGACGCCGCGGGCAAGGTCACGTGGGAGTACGCGCTCGACCTCAACAACCAGACGGCCACGGGTGGCCACGATGGCCACGGCACCGCCGTCTTCAACGCACTCCGGCTCAAGAACGGCAACACCCTCATCGGCGGTGGCAACAACAACCGCGTGTTCGAGGTGACGCCCGACAAGAAGACCGTCTGGTCGGTCGAGCGCGACGAACTCAAGCGTCCCGACGGCCGCCCGATCCACCTCTGCTGGGTGACCAGCCTGCAGGTGCTGCCCAATGGCAACGTGATCTTCGGCAACACCCACGCCGGGCCCGACCACCCGCAGATGATCGAGGTCACCCGCGACAAGAAGGTCGTGTGGATGCTCGACGATTGGAACACGTTCGGCAACGACCTCTGCACCGGCTGGTGCCTGGACCTCCCCGAGGGGACCATTCGATGAAGCACCTCGCGCCCGAAACCGCGGCAGGCGTCACGCGCTGCCCGTTCTTCGCCACGCTCGCCATGATCACAGCCGGCGCCGTCGCGGGCACATCGCTCGGCGCCGACGGCACGGACGCGGTCACGCACCGGTTCCTGGCCTTCGGAGGCGAGACGCGCATCGTCGAGGCGGATGGCAGGACCTCATGGACCTTCCCTGAGAGTTCCCGCGACGGGCAGATGCTCGCCAACGGGCACATCCTGCTCGCACTCTCGAAGAGCGACGCGCGCCCGCACGGTGCCGTGGTGGAGGTCGTGCCCGACCCGAGCGGAAAGAGCGGCAAGATCGTGTTCGAGTTCGCCGGCACGCAGAGCGAGATCAACACCGCGCAGCGGCTCGCCGATGGGCGCACGATGCTGTCCGAGGCCGGTCCGAAGCCGCGCATCCTGGTGGTGGACGCCTCGGGCATGGTCGTCGCGGAAACGCCGATCCGAGCGCAGACCGACAACCACCACATGGAGTCGCGCATGTCGCGCGTGCTTGCGAACGGGAACTTCCTCGTGCCGCAGCTGCTCGACAAGGTCGTGCGCGAGTACACGCCCGCCGGCGATGTCGTGGCGGAGTTCAAGACTCCCGACGAGCCGAAGGACTCGTGGCCATTCACTGCGATACGCCTTCCCGACGGCAACACGCTCGTCACCTGCACGCACGGCAACATGGTGGTGGAGTTCGACCCGAAGGGCGCGATCGCGTGGAAGCTCACCAACGCGGACTTCGACAAGCCCCTCCTCAACGACCCCTGCGGGGCGCAACGGCTCGCGAACGGCAACACCGTCATCTGCAGCTACGCCATCGGCGACAGCGGCACCAAGCTCGTCGAGGTCACGCGCGACAAGAAGGTCGTGTGGACCTTCGCCGAACCCACAGGTCCCGGCATCCACGAGGTACAGGTGCTGTCGACCAACGGAACGGCGCTCGTGGAAACGCCGCTGCGTTAGCCGCCGCGACGCCGCATCAGCCGATCAACCCGCCCACGACCTTGCCATGCACATCGGTGAGCCGGAACTGCCGGCCCTGGTAGCGGTGGGTCATGCGCTCGTGGTCGATGCCGCACAGCCGCAGGATCGTGGCCTGCATGTCATGCACATGCACGGGATCGCGCGCGATGTTCCAGCCGAAGTCGTCGGTGGCGCCGTGCACATGTCCGCCGCGCACGCCGCCGCCGGCCATCCACATCGAGTAGGCGCGGCCGAAGTGGTCGCGGCCGGTGGGCGCGTCGCTCGGCCCTTGGCCGAACGGCGTGCGGCCGAACTCGCCGCCCCAGATCACGAGCGTCTCGTCGAGGAGCCCCCGCTGCTTGAGGTCGCGCACGAGCGCAGCGCTCGCCTGGTCGGTGTCGCGGCACTGCTTCTCGAGGTGGTGGAAGAGGTTGTTGTGCTGGTCCCACCCCGAGTGCATGAGCTGC
>CAIOCH010000567.1 GCA_903856525.1 uncultured bacterium
CTTCTGGCGGGATCCGCCGGAGATTCCCACTATCGGCACGGTACGGCGCGATGCCCGCGAGGTCGCCGTGGCTTCCGACGAATTCGCCCGAAATCAGCCGAGCGCGGCCCGCGTGCGCCGACCGAACAGCGCCACCGCCGCCAGTGGCAGCGCCACCGCCAGCGGCGCGGCCAGGGTCGGGCCCTCGAGGAACGCGCGGTCGATGATGGGCGTGACCGCCGTGACCGCCACCGCAAGGGCGATGAGCGCGCCGCGCGACGGCCGGCCGACGGTCCGCAGCGCCAGCGCCGCGTACGCCGGGAACAGCAGCCCGTACAGGCCGAGGAAGCGGAAGTACATGTCGCGGCTCGGGTCGTACAGCGCTGCGCCGAGGCCGAGGAGTCCGGCACCGACCCCGATCGCGATCCGCTGACCAGTCGTCACGCGCGCCAGTCGTAGTTCCGACAGGTGCAGGGCCGAGGTCAGCGTGAGCTGCAGCAGCAGGTGGGCGCGCACCGCGGGGTTGTGCAGTCCGCCCGTGAGCGCCGCATAGGCGCAGGTGAGGACGAGCATCGACGCGAACGCCACGCCGAACACCGCGAAGTTGTGGGGCCGCGCGCCCGCGGGCAGCTCCTGCCGCGCCCGATGAAAGGTGAGGTCGAGGTTCGGCGACAGCATGAAGCCGAACACGATCGTGGGGAGCACCAGGCCGAGTTGCCCCAGGCTCCATTCACCCGTGGTCTGGATTCCGTGGAAGTCACCCCACGGAAGCAGCGCGAAGGTGGCCAGGCTGCACGGATACGCCAGCGCCGCCAGCATCCAGAGCACCCCGCGCGGGAGCGCCGCCAGCGCCACCGCCAGCGCGAACACCGCGCCCGACGCGAGCGATGCGCCTTCGCCTGTGGTGACGCGGAGCGCCTCGCCGAGCGGCACGCCCCACAGCCATCCCGCAAAGAACACCTGGTACGCCACCGTCGCGCCGGAGAAGAGCGCCATGGCCAGCGCGTGCTCGCGCGTCTCGCGCCGAGACTGCTCGGCCGAGCGCAGGTACCCGAACAGCGCGCAGCCGAGCACGTTGGGCACCGCGAACGCCAGGATGCCCGGCCAACCCATCAGCGAGCCAATCAGCACCGGTGCGAACATGCCGATGCACCAGGTCCAGCTGGTGGCGAGGGCGAAGCCCGAGAGCAGGTTTCGGAGGCCGTGCCCCATCACCGCTGCGCGCTCTCCGCATCGCGGACCAGCGCGGCCTTCTTCTCCGCGCGCGCCTTGCGGCGATCGGCGCGCTCACGCACCATTGCCTTGGGCGTGCAGTGGAAGGTGATGTTGCAGCGCCCCACGAGCACCTCGTCGCGCTGGTTCACCAGCTTCTGCTGGTAGATCTCGAGCTCGAGCGAAACGTTGAACTCGCCGCCCTTGGCCACCTTCTCCTCGACGTCCTCGCTCTTGACCACGCGGTACACCGCGGGCCCGAGGCAGGGCCGCAGGAAGCGGTACTGCATCTCCTTGCACACCACGGTGTAGTCGCCGCCGCACACCGAGAAGAGGTACATGCCCGCCGCCACCTCGGAGTTGCCGAGCAGCGCCGCGCCCGCCATGGCGTCGTAGAAGTTGCGGTTGAAGCGGCGGAAGGGCAGGATGGCCGTGAACCGCTCCGTCGACAGCTTGCGCAGGCCGCTCATGCGGATGCCGGAGCGAAACGCGTAGGGCAGCCACACCAGCGAGAAGACGCTGTGCCAGAAGTTGTTGCGGATCGACAGCCGGCTCGCCCACGCCTCGAGCCGCTCCAGCCGCGTGCGCGGGCGTGACGGCGGGCGCACCGAGGGGCCGGTCTGGATCGGTCCGGGCGGCGTGCCGTCGGCGGGGGAGGGTGACAGATCGGCGGTGTCCACGGGGCGGCTTCCGAACGGGCTTCCGAACGAGGGAGGCGCATCGTAGTCGCACCGCCGTGTCGCTTGCATCAGGTGAGGTGGATCCATCGGCGAATCATCCGC
>CAIOCH010000568.1 GCA_903856525.1 uncultured bacterium
AAGGTCAGGGTTCCCAAGGTCAGGGTTCCCAAGGTCAGGGTTCCCAAGGTCAGGGTTCCCAAGGTCAGGGTTCCCAAGGCCAGGGCTCCCAAGGCCAGGGTTCCCAAGGTCGGGGCCAGCAGCATCGTGGCCAGCAGCCCAACCGTGGTCCCCAGCAGCAACGACCGCAGCGCCCCGCCGATGAGGACGCAGACGACTTCGACGGTGCCGACGACGAGTTCGGCGGCGATGACGACGGCGACGACGAGACTCCCGCCGGCGGGCCGGGCCAGGCTGGTCAGCAGCAGCCTCCGTCGTCGCCGCCATTCGAGTGCGAGGGCGTACTCGAGTGGACCGGCAACGCCGATGGTCGCATCCGCCAGTTCGGCGACGGATTCATCGAGTCGAACAACGATCCATGGGTGCCGCAGTCGCTGGCGCAGCAGTATCCGCTGCGTCATGCGCAGCGCATCGTGGCCGAGGCCGCACTCAAGCGCCCCAAGCGCAAGCGGCGCGGCCCGCGGCAGACGCGGCCGATCGTCACGCGGATCATCTCCATCGAAGGCATTCCTCCCGAGGAGTACGCGCAGCGCAAGTCATTCGCCGAGTTCACGGCGCTCGACCCACAGCCGCGCATCGACCTCGAGTACAAGGGCTGCCCGCCGTCCTGCAGGCTCATCGACCTCTTCTGCCCCATCGGCTTCGGCACGCGTGGACTGATCGTCGCGCCTCCCAAGGCAGGCAAGACGATGCTGCTGCAGAACATCGCCTACGGCATCAAGCGCAACCATCCCAACGTGGAGCTGGTGGCGCTGCTCATCGACGAGCGGCCCGAGGAGGTCACCGACTTCAAGCGCAATGTGCCGGCGCATGTGCTCGCGAGCTCCAACGACCAGGATCTCGAGCGCCATCTGGCGCTCGGCATCCTGGCCATCGAGCGCGCCAAGCGCATGGTCGAGGCGGGACGCGACGTGGTGGTGCTGCTCGACTCGCTCACGCGGCTCGGGCGCGCCTTCAACAACAGCCGCAAGTACGGATCGTCGGGCCGAACCATGTCGGGCGGCCTCGACTCGCGCGCGCTCGAGGTGCCCAAGCAGCTCTTCGGCGCCGCGCGCAAGTGCGAGGAGGGCGGCTCACTCACCATCATCGCCACCTGTCTGGTGGACACGGGATCGCGCGCCGACCAGATGATCTTCGAGGAGTTCAAGGGCACCGGCAACATGGAGCTCATCCTCGACCGGTCGATCGCGGAGAAGCGCATCTTCCCCGCCATCAACCTCGCGGCGAGCGGCACGCGCAAGGAGCACCTGCTCATGCCCGACAAGGAGTTCAAGACGGTCACCGCGCTCCGGCGCCGGCTGCTTGCGGTGCCGCCGCATGCGCAGGTGGAGCAGTTGCTCGCGGCATGCCAGCGCTTCGAGACCAACGAGCAGATGGTGGGCGGTGCGAGCTAGCCGGCCGGCGAGGCAGGTGACGCGATGACGGATGCGCCGATGCATGCCATCGACATCGAGGTCTCGGATCCGCGGCTGGATGCGTTCCGCGGCATACGCGACCGCGAGTTGCGCGGCACGCTCGGGCTGCACGCCGTCGAGAGCGAGCGCGTGGTGCGGCGGTTCCTCACCGCGGCGCTGCGGCGGCGCAGCCACCCCATGCCGCCGGCCATCGAGCCGCACGCGCTGCTGGTCACACCGGACGCGTGCGAGCGGCTCGCGGACATGCTCGTGCACTTCCCTTCCCTCGCTGTGTATCGCTGCGCGGGCGAGCGGGCACTGCACGAGATCACGGGATACACCATGCATTCCGGCGCCATCGCGCTCGGCGTGCGCCACCAGGATGGTGCCGTGGGCGAGCTCGTCGCGTGCCTGGCACGTGCCGTGCACCTGCCCGCGCGCTCCGCGGATGTACTCGTTGCCATGGACGGCATCACGCAGACCGACAACGTGGGCGCGATCTTCCGCAACGCCG
>CAIOCH010000569.1 GCA_903856525.1 uncultured bacterium
ATGCCGGTGGGCAGGACGCGGACAAGAATGTCGGCGGCGAGGAGGAGAGCTGCGCCCCCGAGCGCAGATGCGAGAAGGAGGCGGCTGGGGCTGTGGCCGACGAGCGGTCGCAGCAGATGCGGCACAACAAGTCCGATGAAGCCGATGCCGCCGCTGACAGATGTGGCGGCGCCGACGCTGATCGCCGTGCCGCCGATAACCAGGTTGCGGGTGACGATCAGGTTCACGCCGAGGCTGGCTGCGGATTCCTCACCGAGGCTGAGTGCGTCGAGGGCGCGGGCTGAGAGCGCGAGCACGACCCAGCCGATTAGAATGAGCGGAGCTGCGAAAGCGACATGGTCCATCGAGCGGTCGGTGACGGATCCCATCAGCCAGAACATGATCTCGGCGGCGGCATAGGGGTTGGGCGACAGGTTGAGAGCGAGCGACATCAGGGCGCCGCAGAGGCTCGACACGGCGACGCCGGCGAGGACGAGCGAGAGCACGCCGCCTTTTCCGGCGAGGCCCTGCAGCAGCAGCGCGCAGAGCAGCGCTCCGGCGATGCCCATCATCGGCAGGGCGAGCGGGAAGGCCATCGAGATGCCGGTGTAGAGCGCGAGGACGGCGCCGAGCGAGGCTGCGGAGGTGACGCCGACGACGCCGGGATCGGCGAGCGGGTTGCGGAGGTAGCCCTGCAGGGATGCGCCGGCGAGGCCGAGGGTTGCGCCGATCATCAGGGCGAGGAGTGTGCGCGGGAGACGGACATCCATCATGATCATTGTAGCGGTGTCGGCATTGCCGCTGGCGATCATGGCGAGCAGTTCGCTGAGGCCGCCGCTGGCGCCGATCAGCATGGAAACCGTGGCGAGCGCGAGCGACAGCAGGGCGAGGCCGGCGATGAGCAGCGGATAGGGGATGGGCGGTTTCATCGTGCGCTGCCCATTTTTTCGCGCTCCTCGACAAGGATTTCGATGGCGCCGAGCAGGCTGGGCGCGCCGCAGGTGGTGTAGCGCTCCGGGATTTCGACGTGTGGCGTGCGCGCGGTCACGGCGCGTAGCGCCGGGTGGCCAAGCGCCATGGTGGAGAGCGAGGGCGGGCTGGTCCACGGCGTGGCGGTGGACATCAGGGCGGGGCGGACGGTGAGGAGCTGCTCGAGCGGCACGGTGCGGTAGCCGCTGAAGCCGAGCGCCTGGCCAAGCGTGCGGTAGCCCGCAGCGTTCACCACCTGAGCATAGAGCGTGTTGTCGCCGGTGATGTAGTTGTTGACGCCGATGTCGGCGAAGATCGGACGCCTGTCGTCCGGGATGCGGGCCTGCAGGGCTCCCAGGCGCGCATCAAAATCGGCGATGATCTGTTCGGCCTTCGCGGTGTCGCCGGTGGCGGCAGCCAGCTTGCGGATGTTCGCGCGCATGTCGTCGAACGAGTTCTCGGGTTCGAAGATGAGGACAGTGTAGCCGAGGCGCCGGAGCAGCGCAGTTGCGGTCGAGGTGGTGAAGCTGCCGGCGAGAATGAGGTCGGGCTTGAGGGCGATGACTTCCTCGGCGAGGCCGTGATTGATCGCGAGCTTCGAGGCGATGGCGTCGAGGCCGAGGGGGGCGTTGATCGGTTGTTGCGAGAGATGGGTGATTGCAGCGATGCGGGCGGGATCGACGATGCGCATGAGCAGTTCGTCGGTGCAGAGGTTCATCGAGACGATGCGCTTGGGCTGGGCGTGGGCGGGCAGAATCGCGACGCAGAGAGCCAGCACCAAGGCGAGCGCCCCGGTAATCGATGTCCCTCTGCGCCGCTGAAGGCTCACTTGCCTGCCTCGTCGCGGAAGCGGAGGCCGATATAGAGGGCCTGCGGGGCGGCGTTGTAGCCGATCACCTGCTGATAGGACTCGTCGGTGAGGTTTTCGATGCGGGTATAGAGTTCGAATTCGTCGCTGACCTGCCAGGACGCGCCGAGCCGGATCAGGGTGTAGGGGTCGAGTTCGGCGCGCAGGAAAGTGGCGAAGTCGGTGTCGATGTTCTCGCCGACATGGGTGACGCCGAGGTTGATCTGGAACGGACTGCCGAGGATGTCCCAGCTGGCGTCGAGGGAGGCTTGCTCCCCTGGGCGGCGGATCTCGATGCCGGCGGGCTCGGTGGCGTCGAGCCGGGAGTAGG
>CAIOCH010000570.1 GCA_903856525.1 uncultured bacterium
GCCGTCGGCGTAGAAGGTCGAGCGATCGGTCGCCTCGGCCTCGGTGTTCACGCCGTCGCAGTCGTTGTCCGTGCCGAGGTTCGCGCAGAGTTCCGCGGCGCCCGGGTAGACGGTGTTCGACTGATCGTCGCAGTCGGTGTTGTTCGTCACCGACCCCGTGATCGCCGTGCAGCTCTTCACCGCGGTCGCCGTCGAGGCGCCGTAAGTATCCGAGTCGCCATCGGTGTAGTAGGACACGCTGTCGACCGCCTCGGCGTCCGAGTTGGCCTCACCGTCGCAGTCGTTGTCCACGCCGTCGTTGTTGCAGTTCTCGATCGCGCCGGGGTAGACCGCGTTGTTGTTGTCCGCGCAGTCCGTGTTCGTCGCCACGCCGCACGCCGCCATGGGGCCAGCGCCGAAGGTGTCGCTGTCGCCGTCGACGTAGGTCACGAGCGCGTCGTTGCAGTCGGTGTTGTCGGTCACGCTGCCGCTGATCGCGGTGCAGCTCTTGGTCGCGGCGCCGAAGCCGAAGCCGTCGGAGTCGCCGTCAACGTAGTAGTTCACGCTGTCGACCGCCTCGGCGTCCGAGGTCGCCTGGCCGTCGCAGTCGTTGTCCACGCCATCGTTGGCGCAGTTCTCAACAGCGCCCGGGTACACCACCGCGCCGCCGTTGGCGAGCACGTCGTTGCAGTCGGTGTTGGTCGCCACGCCGTTGCAGGCGACCATGGCACCCGCGCCAAAGCCGTCGCCGTCGGCGTCGGCGTAGATCACCGAGTTGTCGTCGCAGTCGCTCGAGTTGGCAACGTAGCCCGACGGCGCCGAAGTCTGGCAGACCGACGTGGTCGAGGCGGAGTTGCCGAAGCCGTCCTGATCGACGTCGGCGTAGTAGGTGACGGGCGCGAGAAGCGCCGCATTGGTCGGGCAGAGATCGTTCTGCGAGCTCACGTAGCCCGCGGGCTGCGTGCAACCCGTGGTCGAGTCGTTGGGATCACCGGCACCGTCGCCGTCCGAGTCGCGGTACCAGAAGATGGTGTTGCAGTCGAGCTGCGTAATGTTGGCGGCGAAGGAGGTGCCGTAGATGTCAAGACCAGGCACGGTTCCGTCGTACACGATGGTCGCAGCGGGGTAGAGCACCGTCAGGTTGTCGATGACGGACACCGAGGTGCTGGTGAAGTTGGCGCTGATCGACTTGAAGCGGAAGGTGACGACCTGGATACCGGCCGCGGTCACTGCGTGCGGGCTGCCGAGCGGCGCGCCGAATTCATAGAACAGGTTGCCGTCCGCGGGCGGGTTCGCCTCGTTGATGCCGTAGAAGTCGTTCGCCGACGTCGGCACGCGCGAATAGAACGATGCGACGGAGCCCGTCGTCGTGACGCCGAGGAACTGCACCTTGGCGGGATCCCATCCGAGGATGCAGTCGACGCCGATGAGGCTCGCGGGCAGCAGCGGATCGCTCCGCTTGGCCAGCATCCTCACCTCGAAGGTCTGATTGGGAATGATCGCCTGTGCGGGACCAACGAGTTGCAGATCGACGAGTGTCTGCGACTGGGCCTGCACTTGCGATGCGCCGGCGGCAAGAACCGCGCCGACGATGGCAAGCATGCAGGTTTCACGCGACACGGGCAGCGACGACAGATTGGTCGGGCGAAGCATAGAACTCTTCCAGATATGAAGAATTGGGGTCGATCAGCCTCACGGACACACCCGGACGAGGTGTGCGTACAAAACGAGCCACCCGAGAGGGTGCCTCAACTTCCAACCTAGCTTCGATTTACGTCGAAGGAAGCGCGATGCGGTCTATTCACATGGTTTCGGAAGTCGGGAGACCCTACAACCCGAATCACGCGCGTAGAACAGGTAAACCAGCGGCGAGATTATCGCGCGCTTCATCCTTGCCAACGTCCGAATATCTGCAGGCAGCGCCCTGTCGTGCGCCCGCGCTTTACGCTATCGCCGCATCGATCATCTTCGCGAACTCCGCCTTGGGCTTGATGCCCATGGTCCGCGACACGACCTGACCGCCCTTGACCACGACGACGCAGGGGATGCTCTGGATGTTGAACTGCAGCGCCAGCGCGCGGTTCGAGTCGACGTCGATCTTGCCCACCTTGGCGCGGCCCTGGTACTCGGTCGCCAGCTGATCGATGGTGGGTCCGATCATGCGGCACGGCTGGCACCACTCGGCCCAGAAGTCGATGAGCACCGGAACGCTGCTGTTCACGACTTCGCTCTGGTAGTTCGACTCGGTGATGGTGAGGGTCGCTGCGCCGGCCATGTGCATGCTCCTGAGAGAGATTCCTGCGTCGGTGGAAGGGGCGGGATGATAGCGCCGCGCGGTTGGCACGCAGCAGTCTACGGCAGCCCCGCGCCCTTGAGCACCGCGTGCGCCACCAGCAGCGCCTCGCGGTGGGCGCCCACGTCGTGGGCCCGGATGATGCGCGCGCCCCCGCCGTATGCGGCGACCGCAGCAACAACTGATCCGATAATGCGCTGCTCCGGATCAGCGCGGCCGCTCACGGCGCCAAGGAAACTCTTGCGGCTCGCGCCCACCAGCACGGGCATGCCCAGTGCCACGAGCTCACTGGTGCGCGCGAGCAACTCGTAGTTCTGCGCCACCGACTTTCCGAAGCCGAGCCCCGGATCGAGCACGATCGATTCGCGCGCCACACCCGCCGCCATCGCCAGCTCGGCGCGCATGAGCAGGAAGCTCGCGACCTCGCGCACCACGTCGTCGTAGATCGGGGCCTCGGCGTAGCGGTCCGAGTAGCTGTCCTCGCCGGGCGGCGCGAGACGGTGCATGAGCACCAGGCCCGCGCCACGTCGAGCAACCAGCGCGAACATGGCCGGGTCCTCGCAGCCCGCGCTGACATCGTTGACCGCGTCGGCGCCCGCCTCGAGCGCGGCCTCCGCCACCGCTGCGCTGGTGGTATCGACGGTGATCGCCACGCCGGAGCGCGAACGGACGCGCGCGATCACGGGCACCACGCGCCGCACCTGTTCCTCGGCATCCACCCGCGCCGCGCCGGGACGCGTGCTTTCACCGCCGATGTCGATGACCGTCGCCCCCTCCTCCACGAGCTGCAGCGCGAACTGCGCCGCCTCCTCGGGACCGGTGAACTGACCGCCGTCCGAGAAGCTGTCGGGCGTGACATTGACCACACCCATGATGGCGAAGGGATCGAGCGAGACCACGCGGTCGGAACCCGCGGTCCAGAAGCGCATGCCGTGCGGATCGGCGCTCATGGCGCCGCCCCTCCCGCTGCGGGACGTGGCGCGGTCGGGCTTCGAGGCGCGGTCGGGCTTCGAGGCGCGGTCGGGCTTCGAGGCGCGGCATTCCCCTGCCGCGCGCCCGCGTCGGCCATGGCCTTGATCACATCGGCCGGCAGCACCGTGACCACGCTGGCGCGCCCTTGGCCGATCTCCACGGCCACGGCAATGGGATTGGCATCGCGCGCGATCGCAGGCAGCGCCGCCTTCACCTGCTCCTCGCCCATAAAGCTGGAGGCGATCTGCCCCACCAGCGACACCAGCGGGCCCACGCCCACCATCACCTCGAGGTCGCGCTGCGCGGGCAACCACTCCTCGATGGAGCGTACGGTGTCGTCGTCGGCGAGCCCGGTGCCACCGCCTGCGGCGTTCACGGCGCGGGTGTACACGTCGGGGCGCTGGCTGAAGGTCACCACCACGCCGCCCTTCTCGCCGTCGATCTGCTTGAGCAGACCGTTGAGCCCGCGCGATCCGAAGGTGAACTGCTTCGCGAGCCGCTCGTAGTCGAGCCCCGGCCGCTTCGACGCGTCGAACACCGTCTCCTTGACCTCGAAGGCCGTGACCGTCTCGCCCGACTTGAGTTTCTTGTCGTCGTTCCACGATGGTTCGCGGCGAAGCCCCTCGCTTTCGCCGGCGAGGGCCTCGATGGACTGGCGGATGCGGGCGCGCGTGCGCGCCGGATCGCGCGAACCGATGAAGAGCGCGCTGTCGTTGAGCGCCCCGCCGATGGCCACGCCGAGCTTGGAGGGAAACGCCCCGAGCTGCAGCGAGCGGATATCGGATCCCTCGGTGAAGAACCACTCGGGGAGCACCGTGCGGGGCACGCCCACGAGATCCATGAGCTCACCGAACTTGGCGGCGCCACCCATGCCGTCGACGCTGGCCGAGACCGCGAGATAGAACGGATTCGCCGGCAGCCGATCGAAGCGCGCGGGGGCGCCCTCGCCACCCGCGGTCACGGCGGCGAGCGGCGTGGTCGGCTCGGCAACGCCGAGTGCGGCCAGGAACACGCCCAGTGGATCGATGTCGATGACCACCACGCCGTCCGCGAGCATGTCGGCGATGGCAAGGCTCCGGGCGCGCACCGCCTCCTGCTGGTCCGCCATGGCGCCGAAGCCGCCGGCGTCGGGGATCTCGGGCAACGGCTGGAGGCGCGCGCGCTCGACCGCCGCGTGCATGGCGTCGCGCGAACCCCAGGCCACGACGTCGGCACGGGCGAGCCATGGCGACTCAGCGGGTGTGAGCCGCGCACGAAAACGTTCGCCGATGCCGCGGGCTGGCAGCGCCGAGGGAAGCGTCTCGGCGGTCGGCGCGAGGACCACGCAGCCATCGAGCACGCGTGCGAACACGGCCTGCCCGTTGGAGGTGGTGTAGGCCGACTCGCCCTTGTCGGGCACCGCCGTCAGGTTCGCCTGGAGGAACGCCGCCCCGTCGGTCACGGGGACCACGACCACGGGCAACGGCTCCGGCGCACCCTGGACCACGGGCGGCACGCTCGGGAAGTACGCCACCGCGGGGCCCTTCTCGTCGAGGTTCGCGCCCACGCCGAGCTGCGCCTTGAGGAGATCGATCGGCCGACCCATGGCCAGCAGGCCCCCCTGTCCGGTGGCCTCGACCAGCTGCGAGAGGTCATCGCTCATGGCCTTCAGGCTGGGGATGGCCACGAACGACACCGCGTCCTCGGGAATCCACGCCAGGGCGCGCGCAAGCGATGCATCGTCGGCATGCGCGGGAACGGAGGCCGCCAGGCCCGGGACCACCACCGCGAGCGCCGTGACGAGCGCGGTGGCAGGGCGGCCGAGGGAGAACCGGGCGGAGCGACGCGTCATGCGGACCATGGCCCTACTCTACGGTCTCGGGGCGATTTCGGCCGCGCTGCGAATCGCGGGGATCACGCCCCGCGAACCGCGCGCGCGGACCGGTCGTCCGCATACGGAGACCCCCATGCTCAGCCGATTCGCCACCGCCGTCGCCGCCTCCATCGTTGGAACCATCTCCGTCGTCACGGGAGTGGCCTGCTCGCAGTCGGCGCCGCAGACGCCCGAACTCACCGCCAAGTGGAAGGACGCCACGGTGCACGACATCAAGGTCAAGACCCTCGACGGCAAGGACGCGAACCTGTCGGAGTACGCAGGCAAGGTGATCCTGGTGGTCAATGTCGCCAGCCAGTGCGGCTTCACGCGCCAGTACGCGGGCCTGCAGAAGATCCACGACACCTACAAGGACCGCGGCCTGGTCGTGCTCGGCTTCCCCACCGGCGATTTCGGTGGCCAGGAGTTCGACTCCGCCGAGGAGATCCGCGAGTTCTGCAGCAGCAAGTACAGCGTCACCTTCCCCCTGTTCGAGAAGTGCGTGGTGAAGGCGGGCAAGGGCCAGTCCCCCGTGTTCGAGGCGCTGGGCACCAAGACGGGGCAGCTCCCCGGCTGGAACTTCGGCAAGTACCTCGTGTCGCGCGACGGCAAGACGGCCCGCTTCTACGCTTCGAACGTGTCGCCCGACGGCTCCGAGCTCATCGCCGCCATCGAGAAGGCGCTGGCCGAGGCTGCACCCGGCGGAGGAACCACGAATGGCGCCACGAACGGCGCCGCGAAGGACCCCGCCTCCCCCGCAGCACCGCAACCCGAGAAGAAGTGACCGAATCGCGCCGACCACCCGCGCGATAGGCTGCGCGCATGACCGTGCAGCCAGCGCTTGGGTTCCGCGACGGCATCGTGTTCCTGCTGACCGCATTCCTCGTGGGGAGCGCGCTCGATCCGCAGGACTTCCTCACCTGGGTGCTCGAGGTGTTCTGGGTGGCGGGAGCCATCGTGCTCTGGGCGGTGTGGCTGCGGCGCGTTCGCTGCACACGGATCGTGTTCTGGGCGCTCATCCTCCACTCGGTCGTGCTCATCGTGGGCGGGATCTACACCTACTCGCTGGTGCCCGCGGGCGCGTGGATGCAGGAGCTGCTCGCGCGACCCCGCAACGACTACGACCGTCTGGGCCACTTCATGCAGGGGTTCGCCCCCGCGTTGCTGTGGCGCGAGGTGTTCCTGCGCAACGCCATCGTGCGCGGCCGCGGATGGCTCTTCGTGATCGTCAACGGCATGTGCCTGGCCTTCGCCGCGGCGTTCGAGCTGCTCGAGTTCGCGGTGGCCATGATCCTGGGCGAGGCATCGTGGGCCTACCTCGGTTCGCAGGGCGATATCTGGGACGCGCAATGGGACATGCTCTTCTGCGTGATCGGCGCCAATGCGGCGCTCCTCGCGCTCGGACCCGTGCAGGACCGCGAGATGCGTGGCGAGGCTGCGCGGAGCGCCGGCGTCACTCCACCGTGACCGACTTGGCCAGGTTGCGCGGCTTGTCGACGTCCTTGCCGCGCATGACCGCCGCGTGGTACGCGAGCAGCTGCAGCGGAATCACCGTGAGGAGCGGCTGGAACATCTCGATGCACTCGGGCACGTAGAAGACTTCCTTGGCGAGCGTCTTGATGTGTTCGTCGCCCTCCGTCGCGACCGCGATCACATGGCCGCCGCGCGAGCGGACCTCCTCGATGTTGGAGAGGACCTTCTCGTACTGCGAGTTGCGCGTGGCCACGAAGACGACGGGCATGCCGTTGTCGATGAGCGCGATCGGACCGTGCTTCATCTCGGCCGAGGGCATGCCCTCGGCGTGGATGTAGGAGATCTCCTTGAGCTTGAGCGCGCCCTCGAGCGCGACGGGGTAGTTCACGCCGCGGCCGAGGAAGAGCCAGTTCTCGCGGTGGATGTACTTCTCCGTGGCCACGCGGATCCGGTCGGACCACGCGAGCGCGCGCTCGATCTTGGCGGGGATCGCCTCAAGCTCGCGCAGCAGGTTCGACACGTACTCCTGCGAGAGATAGCGGCGGCGGCCGATGAAGGTCGCGAGCATCGAGTTGACGAGCACCTGGCCGGTGAAGGCCTTGGTGCTGGCGACGCCGATCTCGGGGCCGACGCGCAGATAGACGCCTGCATCGGTCTCGCGGGCGATCGACGAACCGACGACATTGACTACGCCCAGCGCGAGCGCGCCGCGCTGCTTGGCTTCCTGGAGCGCGGCGAGCGTGTCGGCGGTCTCGCCCGACTGGCTCACGGCCACGACCACGGTGCCGTCCTCGACGATCGGGTTGCGGTAGCGGAACTCGCTGGCGAAGTCGTGCTCGGCGTGCACC
>CAIOCH010000571.1 GCA_903856525.1 uncultured bacterium
CGTCCTGGTCGCCGTCGACGAAGTACGCGACGCTGTCCGAAGCTTCCGCATCGCTCACGTCGCCGTCGCAGTCGTTGTCGACCGCGAGGTCGGCGCAGACTTCCGCGGCGCCCGGGAAGACGAGGTTCGACGAGTCGTCACAGTCGCTGCTCGACGCGACGCCGTTGCAGGCGACCATCGGTCCAGCGCCGAAGGTGTCGCCGTCGTTGTCGGCGTAGATCACGGCCGCATCGTCGCAGTCGGACGAATCCGTGACCGAACCCGCGATGGCCGAGCAGGACATGGTCGACGCACCCGCGCCGAAGCCGTCCTGGTCGCCGTCGACGAAGTAGGCCACGCTGTCGGAAGCCTCGGCGTCCGACGTGTCGCCGTCGCAGTCGTTGTCGACCGCGAGGTCGGCGCAGACTTCCGCGGCGCCCGGGAAGACGAGGTTCGACGCGTCATCGCAATCGCTGTCCGACGCGACGCCACCGCAGGCGATCATTGGCCCGGCGCCGAAGCCGTCGAGGTCGAGGTCGGCGTGCATGATCATGGCGTCGTTGCAGTCGCTGGCGTTGGTCACCCACCCGGCGATGACGGAGCATGACATGGTGGACGGACGGATTCCGAAGCCGTCCTGGTCGCCGTCGGCGAAGTAGGCCACGCTGTCGAAAGCCTCCGCATCCGAGAGGTCTCCGTCGCAGTCGTTGTCGATCGCGAGATCAGCGCAGGCTTCCGCAGCACCCGGGAACACCAGGTTCGACGCGTCGTCGCAGTCGGCCGCGTTGGTCACCTGGCCGACCATCGGCGAGCAGGAGAGCGTCACGGGACCGGCACCAAAGCCGTCCTGGTCGGCATCCACGCAGAACGACAGCGCATCCGTCGCCTCGGCATCAGCCGTGTCGCCGTCGCAGTCGTTGTCGACCGCGAGATCGGCGCATGCTTCCGCAGCACCGGGGAAGACGAGGTTGGACGCGTCATCGCAGTCACTGTTCGAGGCCACGCCGTTGCACGCGACCATCGGTCCGGCACCGAACGTGTCCTGGTCGCCGTCGGCGTACATCACGGCGGCGTCATCGCAGTCGAGGGCGTTCGGCACCTGGCCCTGCATGGGGGAGCACGAGAGCGTCACGGCGCCCGCGCCGAAACCATCCTGGTCGGCATCGACGCAGTAGGACTGCGCGTCGGCCGCTTCGGCGTCAGCCGTGTCTCCGTCGCAGTCGTTGTCGACCGCGAGGTCAGCGCATAGCTCGCCCGCGCCCGGGAAGACGAGGTTGGACGCGTCGTCGCAGTCGGTCGCGACGGTGACGGATCCCGCGATCGGCGAGCACGACATGGTCGCGGCGCCCGCGCCGAAGCCGTCCTGGTCGCCGTCGACGAAGTACGCGACGCTGTCGGAAGCTTCCGCATCCGAAACATCTCCATCGCAGTCGTTGTCGACCGCGAGGTCGGCGCAGACTTCCGCAGCGCCGGGGAACACCGCGTTCGACGCATCGTCGCAGTCACTGTTCGACGCGACGCCGTTGCACGCGACCATCGGACCGGCGCCGAAGCCGTCGCCATCGCCGTCGCCGTAGATGACGGAGTTGTCGTCGCAGTCGATCGAGTTCGTCACGAACCCGTCCACAGGCGTACACGAGCGGATCATGTCGCCGTTGCCGAACCCGTCGCCGTCCATGTCGCCGTAGTACTCCGTGGAGTCCACCGCCTCGAAGTCGCTGGTGCCGCCGTCGCAGTCGTTGTCGACGGCGAGGTTGGCGCAGTTCTCGAGCGCGCCGGGGAACACCGCATCCGCCGCGTCGTCGCAGTCGTTCGCGTTCGTGACCGAGCCTGCAATCGCCGAGCAGGACATGGTGGACGCGCCCGCGCCGAATCCGTCCTGGTCGCCGTCGACGAAGTAGGCCACGCTGTCGGCGGCATCCGCGTCCGACATGTCGCCGTCGCAGTCGTTGTCCACGGCAAGATCGGCACATGCCTCGGCCGCGCCGGGGTACACGAGGTTCGACGTGTCGTCGCAGTCGCTGGCCGTCGCCACGCCGCCGCAGGCGATCATGGCGCCCGCGCCGAAGCCGTCGAGATCGAGGTCGGCGTACATGACCATCGCGTCGTTGCAGTCGTCGGCGTTGGTCACCGATCCCGCGATCGCCGAGCACGACATGGTCGCGACGCCCGCGCCAAAGCCGTCGTTGTCGGCATCGACGAAGTAGGCCACGCTGTCGGGGGCGTCGGCATCGCTCATGTCGCCATCGCAGTCGTTGTCGACAGCGAGATCGGCGCACGACTCGGCTGCGCCGGGGAACACGACGTTCGACGCGTCATTGCAGTCGCTGTTCGAAGCGACACCGCCGCAGGCGATCATGGCGCCCGCGCCGAAGCCGTCGAGGTCGAGATCGGCGTACATGACCATGGCGTCATCGCAGTCGTCGCCGTTGGGCACGTAGCCATCGACTGGTACGCAGGACCAGACGTCGGGGCCAGAGCCGAATCCGTCCTGGTCGAGGTCGGGCCGGTAGCGCAGGCTGTCGGTTGATTCCTCAGCCGAGACGTCGCCGTCGCAGTCGTTGTCGACCGCGAGGTTGGCGCAGTTCTCCACCGCATCGGGGTTCACGGCCGCCGAGCTGTCGTCGCAGTCGTCGGAGTTCTGCACGGTGCCACACGCCAGCATGGTCGCCGCGCCGAACCCGTCGAGATCCGCATCGAGGAAGTACACCTCGGCGTCGTCGCAATCGTCGCCATTGGTCACGCTTCCCGCGATGGCCACGCACGAAGCCGTCGCCGCGCCGGCGCCGAATCCGTCCTGGTCGCCGTCGACGAAGTACGCCACGCTGTCGGTTGCCTCGGCATCCAGCGCCGCCTCGCCGTCGCAGTCGTTGTCCACGCCGTCGTTCGCGCACAGCTCGATCGCGCCTGGGAACACGGCCATGGCCGCATCGTCACAGTCGCTGCTCGTCGCCACGCCGCCACAGGCGATCATGGGACCCGCTCCGAAGCCATCCTGGTCGCCATCGGCGAACATCACCATGGCATCGTTGCAGTCGCTGGAGGTGGCGGCGTATCCCGCTGGCGCCGCCACCAGGCACATCGCCTGGGCGGCGGCCGCGTCGCCGAATCCGTCCTGATCCGCATCGGCGTAGTAGGTGATCGGCGCCGTCAGTGCCGCGAGGTCGGGGCACTGGTCGTTGCAGTCGGCGGTGCCGTCACCGTCGGTGTCGGTATCGGGCACGCCGCAGCCGCACTGTCCGGGCTCGGTCTTGAGCGGATCGGTCGGGCACTGGTCGTTGCAGTCGGCTGTGCCATCGCTGTCGGTGTCGGTCTCGAGCGCGCCGCAGCCGCACTGTCCGGGCTCGGTCTTGAGCGGATCGGTTGGGCACTGGTCGTTGCAGTCGAGGGCGCCGTCGCCGTCGGTGTCCACATCGGGCGAACCGCAGCCGCACGTCCCCGGCTCGACCTTGCTCGGGTCCGCGGGGCACGCGTCGCGCAGCGACATCGAGAAGAACGCACCCGCCGACACCTGCGAGGAGAGTCCGAGGCTGGCGGGGAGATTGATCTGTCCGTTGGCGTTGTAGCCCCACGCCGCGATGGTGCCGTCGGCACGGAGCGCAAGCGAGTGGTAGCGGCCGCCTGCGACGTCCACGACGCCGCCGAGGTCGGCGGGAACGGCGGTCTGGCCGAAGTCGCCGAGACCCCACGCCACGACGGTCCCGTTCGCCCGGATCGCGAGGTTGTGGTACCCACCCGCGGCAACGTCGACCGCATCGGTGAGCGATGCGGGTACCGCCGACTGTGCATTGGCGTTGGAACCCCAGCACGCCACGGAGCCGTTCGAGCGGCGCGCCATGCTGTGGATCTCACCCGCGGCGACCTGCACCACGCCGGTCAGGCCGGCGGGAACGTTGGACTGCTGGAAGGTGTTCGAGCCCCACGCGATCACCGCGCCCGACGCCCGCGCCGCCAGCGAGTGATTCGCACCACCCGCGATACCCACCGCGTCGGTGAGCGCCACGGGCACGTTGCACTGGCCCGACGAGTTTCGGCCCCAGGCCGCCACGGTGCCGTTCGAGCGCAGCGCCAGCGAGTGGGCGCTGCCTGCAGCGATGTCGACCACACTGCCGAGCGTCGGTGGCACGTTCGATTGATTGAGCTGGTTCGCGCCCCACGCGATCACGGTCCCATCGGAACGCAGTCCAAGCGCATGCTCGCCACCCGCGGCGATCTTGCCGAGCATGCCGGCGGACAGCGGCACACGCA
>CAIOCH010000572.1 GCA_903856525.1 uncultured bacterium
CCAAGGAGATCTCGCAGGTCGGCGCCTGCTCGGCCAACCAGGACATGGAGATCGGCAACATCATCGCCGAGGCCATGGACAAGGTCGGCAAGGACGGCGTGATCACCGTCGAGGAGGGCAAGAGCCTCGACACCCAGGTCGCGCTCCTCGAGGGCATGCAGTTCGACAAGGGCTACCTCAGCCCGCACTTCGTCACCGACACCGCCAAGATGGAGTGCGTGCTCGAGGACTGCTACGTCATCCTCTACGAGAAGAAGATCTCCAGCGCGAAGGAGCTCCTCCCCATCCTCGGCAAGATCGCCGAGAGCGGCAAGAGCGTGCTCATCGTGGCCGAGGACGTCGACGGCGAGGCGCTCGCGACCCTCGTCGTGAACAAGCTCCGTGGCGTGCTCAAGGTCTGCGCCGTCAAGGCGCCGGGCTTCGGTGACCGCCGCAAGGAGCTGCTCCAGGATCTCGCCGTCGTCGTCGGCGGCACAGCGATCATGGAGGAGCTCGGCATCAAGCTCGACAACGTGACCGTGGCCGAGCTCGGCCGCGCCAAGAAGATCGTGGTCGCCAAGGAAGAGACCACCGTCGTCGAGGGCGCCGGCAAGACCAAGGACATCCAGGCCCGCATCGAGCTGCTCAAGGCGCAGATCGAGATCACGACCAGCGACTACGACCGCGAGAAGCTCCAGGAGCGCCTCGCCAAGCTCGCCGGCGGCGTCGCCCAGATCAATGTCGGTGCCGCGACCGAGGTCGAGATGAAGGAGAAGAAGGCCCGCGTCGAGGACGCGCTGCACGCCTGCCGCGCCGCCGTCGAGGAAGGCATCCTCCCGGGCGGCGGCACCAGCGTCATCCGCGCCCGCCGCGTGCTCGAGAAGCTCAAGAAGGGCATGGTCGCCGACGAGGCGGTCGGCGTCGACATCGTCTTCCGCGCGCTCTCGGCCCCGGCCAAGCAGATCGCCGCCAACGGCGGCATCGACGGCTCGATCGTCGCCCAGAAGATCGAGGAGTCGGACGACGTCAACTTCGGCTTCAACGCCGCCACGCAGAAGTACGAGAACCTCGTCGCGTCGGGCATCATCGTCCCGACCAAGGTGGAGCGCGTCGCGCTGCAGAACGCCGCCAGCATCGCGGGCCTGCTGCTCACCACCGACTGCGCCATCACCGAGATCAAGGAGAAGAAGGCGAAGGCGCCCGCCGGCGCCGGCGCGGGCGACGACTACTGATCCGTCGCACCACCGATTCTCCGCCTGAACACCGCACCGGCCGCCGAAAGGCGGCCGGTGTGCGTTTTGCGTTGCGCCGCAAGCGACGCCCGCGTCACGATTTCCGTCAGCGTCTCCGCGAACCGTCGACTTTCGCCCGCGAGGCGTGCGCGCGCGTGACGCGGATGTCGCATGTCTCGCTGCGACGGCCGGCCTCCGCCAGCGGCGCCCCGAGGTTCACAATGCATGCAACACGCTCCGTGATGGCCGCTCTCTCTGCGATGTGCGCGCTCCTTGCCCCCGCATCCATCCTCGCGGTCGGCATGGCGACTCCGGGCACGGCCGCGGCGACGATTTCCGTGGGTGGCGACTGCGACGAGGCAGCGCTTTCACGGACCTATCTCTACCGACGTCTCCTGCCAGCCCAGCAGGTACCCGATTCCGCAGAGGTCGCATCCTTTGTGTTCGACGCGCTCCCCGGAACACCGGCGCTCCGAGACACTTTCCCGCAAATCCGTCTCCGCGCATCCGCAGACCTCGGGCTACTCGACGAGCGCTTGTTCGTACGATTCGACGGCGGTCCCTGGGAGTCGGTCTACTTCCCGACCGAGGGCGACTGCTCGGACCCGGCGGAATGCGCCACCCTCTATCCGAGCGATTCGCTGCTGTTGGACGGCTTGCTTGTCGTGGAGATCCTGGCGTCGCCTGGTGTCGGCGCGGCGACCTGCCCAGAGGGTTTCCTCGAGGCGGCGCTGCAATTCACGGCGGAGCAGGACCGTGACTGCGACGGGAACCGAAGGGATGACGCATGCGACATCCTG
Organism: uncultured bacterium; assembly: GCA_903856525.1. Taxonomy (GTDB): domain Bacteria; phylum Planctomycetota; class Phycisphaerae; order Phycisphaerales; family SM1A02; genus QWPT01. The sequence goes on from CAIOCH010000572.1 coordinate 2,012, forward strand.
GATGGAACGCTCGTCGACTGCAACGGCAACCTTTGGGCGGATTCATGCGAGCTGCAGCGACTTCCTCAGCTCGACTGCGACGGCAACGGCCAGCCTGACTGCTGCGATCTCCAGGATGGGGCGCGAGACTGCAATCTGAATGGGGTGTTGGATCGCTGCGACATCAGCGCGGACAAGAGTCGTGATTGCAACGGGAATGGGCAACTCGACGCATGCGAGGTGGTGTTCGGCGGAGCGTCCGACGTGGATCTCAACCTCATTCCGGACAGCTGCGACATCGCAGCGGGTCGCCTCGCGGATTGCGATGGCAATGGCGTTCCAGACATCACCGAAATGATCTCGTCGAATGCCGATGCGGATGGGGACTATCTCCTCGATGCATGCAGGGTCGTAAGCCCTGATCTTTTTCCGAATGGCATCGTCGACTCCGCAGACCTTGCGGTCCTGCTGGCACTCTGGAACACCTTCGAACCGCTTGCTGATTTCAACCGTGACGGGGTCGTTGGCGCGGCGGATCTCGCGGTTCTCCTCACGGCCTGGGGGCCAGTCGGGGTGTGTGGAGATGGGGTTGCGGATCCTGGAGAGAACTGCTGCAACTGTCCTGCGGACGTGGGTTGTGGTTCCGGATTCGATTGCTACTACGGAGAGTGCGTGGCGTGCCCGAGCGGCTACTGCCCTCCGGTCGATGACTGCGAGTTTCTCTACGGGCCTGTCCCGCCCTTTCAGTACGCAACGGGTGATGTCTGCTACGGACCAGACCCGCAGGGCTTCCTCTGTGCCTACGGTCTGGTTGGGAACACCCGTGCCGGAGGGTTCTCCATGAACATCCTCTGCTCGCAGGCATCGCGCCCTACGGTGGCCCTTGCGTCGCTTGGGTTTCTCGCGCTTGCATGCCTGCCTCGTCGCAGGCCGCGCCCATCTGGCAAGCCACTCCAGCGGTGATCGCAAGGCATATCACGCACCATTCCTTCAGCAGGGTCAGGTCGAGCATCGACATGGCAGCGAAGGTGGTGAGTGATGCGATACAGGCAACGGACCAGGGGCGGGTGCTCGGGCTCGAGAGTCCGCGCTGCGCATCGCGCATGACGCGCCAACCCAGCAGTGTGAACAGAAGGAACCCCACGACACCACGCTCGACGAGCAGTTCAAGCGCGACGTTGTGGACCCAGGGCATGCCTCCGGGCGGAGTCTCCCAGCCGTCTGGACGATTCTGAGCCCGGCTAGCCTCGTTGACCTCGAAGAACACGGCTGGCCCCTGTCCGAGCCACGGGCGCTCGAGGAACGCGTCGAGTCCGATGCGCCATGTCTGAAGGCGCATTTCGTTCTGCGGTTGCGTTGTTTCGAGCAGTCGCTTTCGGAACGAGCCGAGATCGCCGGCCCACGCGACCAGGCCGACTGCGAGCAGGATGACTGCCGACCATCGGAGGAACACACGCCGTCCGAGCCAACTCCCCGCGCAAGCTCCGATGAAGAGTCCGCCGAGTGTCGTACGGCTCCCGGTCAGCAGCACTCCGAACGCCGAAGTGAGCGCCAGTAGTACTTCGCTCCACAGTTGCCTGCCAC
>CAIOCH010000573.1 GCA_903856525.1 uncultured bacterium
GCTCGAAGTCGGACTTCTTGCCCTCCTCGTCGGCGCTCGACGGGTAGAAGTCGCAGTGCACCATCTGCTTGGGTTCCTCGTAGCCCTCGAGCGCGATCTCCGCGGGATCGAGGTCGAGCGTGATGGTGTCGCCGACGCGCACGTCGCCGAGCGTCTTCATGCCTGCGCAGACCGAGCCGACCTGCGCGAAATCAAGCACCTTGACCTTCTGCGGGAAGGGCGTGTAGCGCAGCAACTCGGTGACGTTGAAGGTGCGCCCCGTGCCCATCATGCGGATCTTGTCGCCCTGCTTGAGCTGGCCGTCGAAGATGCGCACGTACATCACCACGCCGCGGTACTCGTCGTACTTCGCGTCGAACACGAGGCCGCGGAGCTTCTTCGTCGTGGCGGCCTTGGGGCCGGGGAGCTTCTCGCAGATCTGGTCGAGCAGCGGCTGGATCCCCTCGCCGGTCTTGGCGCTCACGTAGGTGCATTCCTCGGCGGGGAAGCCGAAGACCTGCTCGATCTCCATGGCGACCCCGTCGGGGTTGGCCGCGGGGAGGTCGATCTTGTTGACGACGGGGATGATGGTGAGATCGCCCGCGACCGCGAGGTACGCGTTGGCCACGGTCTGCGCCTGCACCCCCTGCGTCGAGTCGACGACGAGGACGGCGCCCTCGCATGCCTTGAGTGCGCGCGACACCTCGTAGGTGAAGTCGACGTGGCCCGGCGTGTCGATGAAGTTGAGCTCGTACTCCTCGCCCTTGTAGGTGTGCTTCACCGTCACGGCGGATGCCTTGATGGTGATGCCGCGCTCGCGCTCGAGGTCCATCGAGTCGAGGAGCTGCGCGCGGGCCTCGCGCTCGGACACGGCCTTGGTGGCCTGCAGCAGGCGGTCCGCCAGGGTGCTCTTGCCGTGGTCGATGTGGGCGATGATGGAGAAGTTGCGGATCTTCACGGGAATCGGGCAGTGTAGCCGAGCGGCGGCTGCGATTCAGCGGGGAGGCGGCGGTGGTGGCGGATAAGGCGAGCGGTAGGGCGTCCGCAGCGAGGGGCAGCTGTCGAGGGGGTTCGGCGGTGGCGCGGGCGCGGCCTGTCTCGGCCTCCCCGACTGCAGGCGGGCGCGGAGCTCCTCGTCGGACTCGTCGAAGAAGAGCAGGTAGAGCGCGGCCGTCCAGTCGTCTTCGGTCATGATCCGGTTCCCTTCACGCCGCCGCCCATGCGTGGCGCATGCGGCTGCGGATCACGTCAGACCCCGCGTGCGTGCCGTCGCGCGAGCGTCCCGAGCCTGGTTCGGGCCTCGACGATCCGGCCCTCCGCGATTCGTCCGTCGCACACAGCCGCAGCAAGCGCCTCGATCACCTCGTGCTGGGCCTCGGGCGTGTGCGAGACCAGAAGGGCGTCGACGCCCGCCGCGACGGCGCGCACCGCGGCCTTGCCGCAGCCGAAATGCTCGGAAATCGCCTTCATCTCCATGCAGTCGCTCACGCAGACGCCGCCGAATCCGACCTCCTCGCGCAGCAGTCCGATCGCGGGCGCGCTCATCGTGGCCGCGACGCCGGGGTCGAGCGCGTCGAAGACGACATGGGTGGTCATCACGCAGGCGACGCCCGCCCGCACCGCCGCCTTGAACGGCACGAGCTCGCACGCGCGCAGGCGCTCGAGTGCATGCGGAAGCCGCGGAAGATCGTAGTGCGAGTCCTTGTCGGTATCCCCGTGGCCCGGGAAGTGCTTGGCGCATGCCGCGACGTGCTCCTGCAGTCCGGCGATCATCGCTGCACCGAGCGTGGCCACGACCTGCGGATCGCGGGAGAACGAGCGGTTGCCGATCACGGGGTTCGCGGGGTTCGAGTCGACGTCGACCACGGGCGCGAGGTCGATGTCGAAGCCCGCGCCGCGCACCTGTGCGCCGAGCCGTCGGCCGATCGCGCGCACGTCGTCGGGCGAGCGCTCGCCGAGCTCGCGCATCGGCGGAAACGCCTCGAATCCCTCGGTCAGCCGCGCGACGCGGCCGCCTTCCTGGTCGACCGAGAGGAGGAGCGGACCGGGCGCGATCGCCTTGAGTTCGCGGATGAGCGCGCGCGTCTCGTCGCTCGTGCCCACATTGCGGGCGAAGAGGATCACGCCTGATACCCCTTCGTGTATCAGCCGCGCCGCCTCGGGCGTGGGGATCCTGCCGTCGAAGCCGATCCAGAGCAGCGGTCGTACGAGCGCCTCTGCGTCGCGTGTGTGCATGACATGTCCTCAGTGGCGGTGCATGATCGGCAGCGAGACCTTCTTCTCGAGTTCGTCGGTCGGCACGGCGACGAGGTCGTAGCCGTTCGCGTCGACGACGGTGCAGCGCACGAGCTCGCCGGGCGCGCGCCTCTCGGTCGACTGGATGTAGGTCAGCGAGTCGATCGACGGCGCCTGGAAGTACGCGCGGCCCGTGTAGAGCGCGCCGCCCTTGGTGACGCCCGTCGTCGCGCGCGACTTCGACTTGCCCGCCGCGGGGCCCTCGACGAGCACGTCGAACTGCGCCTTCGCCTCGGCCTGCAGCTTCGCGTTCTCGAAGGCGATCTCCTGCTGCAGCAGCATCACGCGCTCCTCGCGCTCGCGCTTGACCTCGTCGGGCACGGCGAGCGCGGGGTCCTGCTCCATCGTGCCGGCGGGGGTGCCGTCCTCGGCCGAGTAGCGGAACACGCCCATCATGTCGAACTGCTGCTCGGCGATGAACTCGAGCAGCTGCTCGAAGTCATCCTCGGTCTCGCCGGGGAACCCGACGATGAAGGTCGTCCGGATCGCGATGCCGGGCACGCGCTCGCGCAGCTTCTCCAGCAGTTCCTCGGTGTGCGCGCGCGTCGTGTGGCGGCGCATCGCCTTGAGCATCGCGTTGCTCGCGTGCTGCAGCGGCATGTCGATGTACTTGAGGATGTTGTCGAGGTTCGCGATCGCGTCGATCGACGCGTCGTCGAACTTCGAGGGATACGCGTACATCAGCCGCATCCATCCGCCGCCGAACTCGCGGGCGACGCCGTTCACCGTCTTGAGCAGCCCGGGCAGCCCGCCGTCGTAGCCGACGTCCATGCCGTAGCTGGTGGTGTCCTGGCCGATGAGGTTGAGCTCGAACGCGCCCGATGCCATCAGGCTGCGCGCCTCGGCCTCGATCGCCTCGAGCGGCTTCGAGCGCATCTTGCCGCGGATCGAGGGAATCGTGCAGAACGCGCAGCGCTGGTTGCAGCCCTCGCTGATGCGCAGGTACGCCCAGTGCCGCGGCGTGAGGCGCACGCGGTTGTCGTCGCCCTCGAAGTAGCCGATGCCCTTGCCGTCGGCGCCGTTCACGGTGAGGCCGACGGTCTTCATCCCGCGCTCCGCGGCGGCCTGCAGCGCGTTGCCCGCGATCCAGTACTTCGGGGCCTTCTCGGCGAGGTCGGCGGCCTTCTCGCCCGCGACCGCGTCGACGATGTGGTCGCGGTCGAACACGCCGACCATCGCGTCGATGCCGGGCGCCCACTCCAGCAGCTTGGCGCGGTGGCGCTGCACCAGGCAGCCGGCGACGACCACGCGCTTGATCTCGCCCTTCTCCTTGCGGCGGATCGCGTCGTGGATCACCTCGAGCGACTCGTCCTTCGACGCCTCGAGGAAGCCGCAGGTGTTGACCACGATCGCATCGGGGCGCTGGTCCTCGTTCACGAGCTCGAAGCCGGACTGCTTCAGGACGCCGAGCATCTTCTCGCTGTCGACGAGGTTCTTCGGGCAGCCGAGGCTGACGAAGCTGACGCGCGCGACCTGGTTGCCGTTCTTCGTGGACGAAGCCATAGGGGGAACAGTGTAGATCAGTCAGCGATCGCCGCCGAAGCCATAAAGCCCGCGCGCGGCGATTTCGCGCCAGACGCCGTCCGAAAGCCCCTCCGGCCTGGTGCCGCGCGCGACTGAGGCGCGGATACCGGTCGATGCGAGGTCGACCGGCGGGACATCGAGTAGCCATGACCGCGCATCGGCGAAGCCCGTGGTCGCGGCGAATCCACCGAGAAACTCCAGCACCGACGCCCGCGTGCTCGGCGGCCGCACCACCACCGCGGGCGTGGCGAGGGCGAGGAGTTCGCGCCAGCGGTGCCAGCTCTCGATCCGTCGGATCGCGTCGTCGCCCACCAGGAAACGGATGCCCCCGGCGAGCGCGGGGCGGCGCTCGAGGAGCGACAGCACGGTGTCGATGGTGTAGCTCGGTCCGGGACGGTCGATCTCGATCCGCGACAGCCGCACCTCGGAGGGAAAGTCGGACACGGCGCCGGCGAAGTTCGCGCGGCACATCGCCAGCCGCGCCTCGGGATCGGCGGGTGGCGTTCCCGCCTTGAGCGGGTTGATCGCGGCCGGCACCACCATCGCGGCGGGCGCGCGCAGCTCCCGCATCGCCTCGGCGAGCACCGTCGCATGGCGCGCATGCGGTGGATCGAACGAACCGCCGAAGACGAGCAGCGGCGATCCGGGACCGCACAGGTCGAGTCCGTCGAGGCATCCGAGCGCGTCGGCTTCGAACGCCGCCTCGCGCATCGCCGCGCGCGAATCACGCGCGATCCGCAGGAGATCGCGCAGCAGCGACGGTCGTCGCGCCAGCGCGGCGACGACCCTCGGCAGCCGCGTTTCGCCGCGTTCGTCGACGAAGTCCGCCATCTCCGCGGGGAGCGACGATCGGGCGTCGTCGCCCACTCCGCGCACGATCGCCCAGGGCAAGCCCGCTGCGCGGGCGCAGGTGGCGAACGCGCGCGACTCGAGGTCGCAGATGTCGGCCTTCGAGCGCATCGCCAGCGCCCGCTTGTCGGCGGGGCTCGCCACGATCGACCCGACCTCGACGACCCGCGCGCCCGATTCGACCGACGGAGCCTCGAAGAGCACCGACCCATCCTGATCCGCGACCGCGGCCACGCGCACCGACTGGCCGGCCCTGGCCGACTCGCCAAGCCCCCCGGCCAGTCCCAGCAGGATCACCAGCCGAGGCTCGCGGACGGGCCACCGTTCGCGTTCTGCGAACGCACGGGCGATGGCGTGGGGGCCCGGACCTGTCGTGATCACGGGCAGCTTGCCGAAGCGCATGCATGCGCGCCGCTCGAACCCGAGCGGGCAGAACACCAGCGGCGGTTCTGCCGCCTTGAGGATCTCATCCGGCGCGTGGTGCGCGGTTGCCATGCCGCCGAGGGTAGCGGCGGCGCAACTCGACAGGAGCGGGGGAGCCGCTATCATCTCCGCCTTCCCCTAGACCCGACGCTCGGTCTTACCACCGGTTTCTCGATGGCCCCATCGTCTAGCCTGGTCTAGGACACCTCCCTTTCAC
>CAIOCH010000574.1 GCA_903856525.1 uncultured bacterium
GCGCGGTGATCCCGCCGGTGAACACCGAGTACGCGTACGGAGACGTGCGCGTCGGCCCGGATCCGAACGGATTCGTTCCCAGCCAGGCGTCGTACTGCCCGTCGACGCAGATCTGGACGATCGGACCGTTCGATCTGGCGAACAGCCCCGGCTTCGACAGCCCGGGCGCGCCGAATCCCGGTTGCGACTACACCAATCCCTGCCCCGCCGACATCGATGGCAATGGCTCGGTTGGCTCGTCCGACCTGGCAGCGCTCCTCAACGCGTGGGGCTCGGCCGATCCGGCCGCGGACCTCGACGCAAGCGGCTCGGTGGGTTCGGCGGATCTCGCCGCCCTGCTGAATGCCTGGGGCGCCTGCCCGTAACCAGCCGAGGCACGCGACCTCGACCGTCAGTCTCTCCGCCGGCGGACCTTCGGGTCCGTCGGCGGCTTTTTTCGTGCTCCCCTCCCTGAAGGCGGGGCGGAACGAGCGCCGCGGGAGAAGCCCTCCCGCGGTGGCGGAAACCACCGTGCCTGCATTATTCCCCGAATGACCCCGCACGCCGCGCGTATAACACACCGCATGCAAGGCGCCGCACAGGCCATTTCGCAAGTCGGTCTCTCCGTCATGGTCACGCTCGACGGTCTGGGGAGGTTCGCCTCGTTCAGCCTGAACGCGCTGCGCATCGTGGTGACGGACCCAAAGTCGTGGATGCAGTGGCGTCAGATCGGGCCGTCGCTCTACGCCGTTGGCGCGGCGAGCGTGCTGGTCGTCGCCATCACGGGTGCGTTCATCGGCATGATCCTGGCGCTCGAGGGATTCGACCAGTTCGCAGCGCTCGGTCAGGAGCAGCAGATGGGCGGCGTGATCAACGCCGCGGTGACCAAGCAGATCGGGCCTGTGCTCGCTGCGGTCATGCTCGCGGGGCGCGTCGGTGGATCGCTCGCAGCGGAGCTCGGATCCATGCGTGTCACGGAGCAACTCGACGCCATGCGGGCCATGGCGGCCGATCCCGTGCGCACGCTGGTGGTTCCCCGCGTGGTGGCGTGCGTGGTGATGACGCCCCTGCTCACGATCTACTCCGACTTCGTGGGCTCGATCGGCGCATGGCTGATCGTCACGGGCTACCACGGCGTGACGAACACCGACTACTGGCACTACACCGCGCAGTTTGTCTCGGCGTGGGATCCGCTGACCGGCGTGGCGAAGAGCGTGTTCTTCGGTCTCGCGATCGGCCTGATCAGCTGCTACAAGGGTTTCCACTGCGGTGCCGGCGCCTCGGGTGTCGGGCGTGCCGCCACGGAGAGTTTCGTGGCGAGCTTTCTCACGATCATCATGATCAACCTCATCCTCGCGCAGTTCATCGGCGAGCTGCAGCGGTTCCTCGATCCGACGAGCATGAAGAACCTGCTCTCCTAGCGCGCGGACCAAGTCCGCAGGAGCGACCATGCACCGCACCGTCCGCGCCATCGCCTTCCTCACGCTCGCTGCATGCGGGCTTGCGCTGTCGTCCTCGCAGTCGGGCAAGCCCATCCTGCTCCGAACCAAGCCGCGGGTACACGAGATCCGACTCGAGGTCGAGTTGTTCCAGCAGGCGCCCGTCGACATCGACACAGGGGCGGTCTACGTCGATGGACTCGGCCGACGCACGACGTACGTGAAGTCGCAGCCCACCTACCAAGGCACTGCGCTCGCCATGGCCGTTCCCGTGCTCGTCCGCACCAGTTGGTGCGACACCGACTTCAGCACGGTGGTGATCAAGGGAAACGTCGATGGCAAGGAGTACCTCGCCGATCCCGCGAAGGCATTCGTGCGCCAGTCGGGAACAACCGAGGCATTGGTCCAGTTCGAAATGCCCCTCGAGCGCGGATACGCGGAGAACATCCTCGCGCGCACGACCTACCAGGTGCAGCGCTGGGAACTCGAGGTGGACGAGGCCGCTGCCGCGAGCGCTACGTGGCCCCGCGAGTGGCCAAGCGGCATGGACCGTTTCCTGAAGGCGGAGCCGGGGGTGGATCCCACCCATGCGGGACTGAAGGCTTTCGCGGACAGCGCCACCAAGGGCGGCGCACGGTCGGTCGGGCCGTACCTCGCGGTGCGCAACGCCGCACTTGCCATCGTGCGTGGCTGGAAGCTGCCCAACTCGGGAACGAGTGTCTACGGCCAGAAGGGCGGGTTGCGTGGCCTCAACTTCACGGTGAACGGACCGTGGGGTTTCGACGCAGGAGGCGGCACGCCCGTGGAACTCGCAGCGACCTGCACTGCGGCCGTGCGTGCACTGGGGGTGCCCTGCAGGGTGGTGTACTGCCTCGGCAGGAAGTCGCGCAGCAATGACCAGCGCTCGGGCACGTCGGGGTCGGAGTTCCGCATGATCTGCGAGTTCTTCCTCCCCAACATCGGATGGATTCCCTTTGATCCCATGATGATGCGTCAGCACACCGCCGGCGGGATGGCGGCGATCCGAGGCTTTGCCAATATCCCCGACATCCAGGATGCGCTGCCACTTGCCTTCCTCACTGTGCCGAAGGGCTACGAGAAGGCAGATCGCGTGGCGCTCTGGGGCTGGAAGCGCGGATTGCAGGTGGACGAACCGACAGCCGTCACCCGCATCGGTTTCGACGACTCAGGGCGCGGCAACGGCAAGGTTCCGTCGATGCCCGCGCCTGTGAGCGACGAGGTTCCCTGATCCGGTGGCGGGCGCGGCGTGCAGTTGCTCCGCGATGGCCCTGCAACCCGCGGGCTCCCGCTGATGCACCCGTGCAACCTCTCACGCAACACGAGGCGCGAGAGTCGGCCTATGCCGCCTTCGTCGGGCGTAGCGGCGCGGTCGGGCGGAATCCGCCCCGTGACGAGCACGCGTGCTTCCCTCGCGTGGCTACGAATCGCATGCTTGACGCATGATCAATTCACTGCCTGTTCCCGCGAGGAAATCCCTCGCGGGAGCCGAAGGCGCGGATGCCAACACCGAGGATGCTCGGGAGCTTTCCGCCTTCCACCACGGATCGGACTGTCCGTGGATTGCCTGCGATCCACAGCTGCGAGCTGCACCGGCTGCGGATCACACACGAAGCATGCAGCGCGATCAAACCGAGGATGACCCGTTGCACGCCGACGAGCACGCGCGGATCGCAGCGGAGATCATCTGGTTGGTGCGGCGCGGCGGCGAACCGCCCTCGCCTCCCGGACTTGCCTCAGGCTAGCGCTGGCAGCTGGACCGCAGCCAGCGGCGCGCCTCGCGATGGGCGTGCGCATGCAGTTCGGCCGTGCGCTGCGCGGTGGGCGCGTACCCACCGGCGAGCACGAGACAGAGGGGCGTGGATCGGCCCGCGACCGTTTCGATCACGAAACGGTCGCGGCTGGCGAGGCCGGCCTCGGTGAGCTGCAGACGGCCGAACCGATCCCCCGCCACCACGTCGACACCCGCGAGGTAGAACACGATGTCGGGAACATGGATGTCCATGAGCCGTGGCAGGTGCTGTCGCAGCAGGTCGAGATACGCGCCGTCGCCGGTTCCGTCGGCAAGAGGAACATCGAGCGTGGACGGCGGCTTGCGAAGCGGGAAGTTCCTCTCACCATGCATGGAGAAGGTGCAGACGGCGTCGTCGCCGGCGAAGACGACCGCGGTGCCGTTGCCATGATGCACATCGAGATCGCATACGAGCGCGCGGCGAATGTAGCCCTCGCGCTGCAGCCAGCGGATGGCGATGGCGACGTCATTGAGGGTGCAGTACCCCTCGCCACCGTCGGGAAGCGCGTGATGGGTACCTCCGGCGAGATTGGCGCCGATGCGATCGACCGACTCGATCGCCGCAACGGCGGCGTTGATCGTGCCCTGGACGGCGAGCCTTGCCCGACGTACGAGCGCTGTCGACCATGGCATGCCGATCCGACGGACCTCTGCCTCAGTGAGGGTGCCGCTTTGAAGCCGGTCGAGGTAGCCAGACCCGTGGACCAAGGCGACCGCATCCCACGGCGCTTCCTCGGGAGCATGGACCTCCGCCGGCGAGAGCAGACCCTCCCGGAGCAGGCACGCGTGCAGCAACTCGTACTTCCGCATGGGAAAGGCATGGCCTTCCGGAAGCGGGATGACGTAGTCGGGGTGGTAGGAAACGAACACGGCGGTGCGCGGCGCCGTCAGAGCCGCTTGACGAGCGCTTCGGCGAACTCCATGGTGCCGAGCGTTCCGCCGAGGTCACGCGTGGTGGCCTTCTCGGCGAGCGCGCGGTCGTAGGCGTGGCGGATGCGCGTGGCACACTCGCGGAACCTCGGCTCACCGCGCTGCGAGGACAGCCAGTTGAGCATCATCACGCCCGACATGATCAGGGCGAGCGGATTGGCGACGCCCTTGCCTGCGATGTCGGGCGCGGACCCGTGCACCGCCTCGAACACGGCACCCTTCTCGCCGATGTTGGATCCAGGCGTCACACCAAGTCCGCCGACGAGACCAGCGCAGAGATCGCTGAGGATGTCGCCGTAGAGATTCTCCGCCAGGATGACGTCGAACTTGGTGGGGTCCTGCACCATCTTCATGCAGGCCGCGTCGACGATCACCTCCTCGTAGCCGATGTCCTGGTAGTGCGCATCATGCACCTCGCGGGCGCAGCGGATGAACAGGCCATCGGTGAGCTTCATGATGTTCGCCTTGTGGAAGACGCTCACCTTGCGCCGGCCGCGCTCGCGCGCGTAGCGGAAGGCGTAGTCGGCGATGCGGCGCGATGCGACCTCGGTGGCCACCTTGATGGAGGTGCAGACGCCCTTGGTGATCTCGTTCTCGATGCCCGCGTAGAGACCCTCGGTGTTCTCGCGCACGATCACCAGATCGACGTTTTCGTAGCGGCTCCCGACACCGGCCATGGTGCGGATGGGACGAACCGCAGCGTACAGGTCCAGCGTCTTGCGGAGCAGCACGTTGACCGATCGGAAACCCGTCCCGATGGGAGTGGTGCATGGCCCCTTGAGGGCGACTCCGTACTCGGCGATGAGATCGAGCGTCGACTGGGGAAGCAGCTGCTTCTCGCCGGCCGCGAGCGCGGCCTCGCCTGCGTGGCGGACGGTCCAGGAGATGTCGGCGCCGGCGGCATTGATGACATGCTTTGCCGCGTCGGCGACTTCGGGACCGATGCCATCACCGGGAATGAGAACGACGTTGGTCGACATTGCTGTTGCCTTGCGATGCGGGGTGCGGAGGGCTGGAAGGTCGGGGAGAATATCGGCTTGGCGTTCGGGTTCGTTGGGAAAATCGCGGACGCTGGCGGGATTCCTGCTGCCAGCGCCGACGTGCGGAGATGCGCACCCCCCCCCGCGAGTCACCGTCCTGCGGCCCCATCCCGGATCCATGCGCGTCGAGACTCCGACGCGAGGGTCGAAACGCGAGGGTCGAGACGCAAGGGTCAAAACGCAAGGGTCAAAACGCAAGGGTCGAAACGCAAGGGTCAAAACGCAAGAGGCGACGCGCGTGGCGCCGCCTCTTGGAGTGCATGGATGATGGCGATCGGTGAGCGAGTGCTCAGCGCTCGACGTTGCCGCCGCTGACCACCACCGACTTGGCGGGGATGGTGAGCTTGTCGCCGACCGCCAGGCTGTTGGGGTTGATCTTGGGGTTGGCGCTGGCGATCGACTTCCAGAGCTTCGAATCGCCGTAGTACTTCTTGGCGATCGAGGAGAGCGTCTCGCCCTTGGCGACCGTATGCGTGCCGCCGCTGGCGGACGCCGTAGCGGTGTTGCCGGTGCCGCGGGTGTTCGAGGACGATGCCGTCTTGGTGGAGGCGCTCGATCCGGTGCTGCCAGTGGAAGCGATGGTCGTCTCACCC
>CAIOCH010000575.1 GCA_903856525.1 uncultured bacterium
AATTCCGCCCACACAGCCCAAGGCGTGGTTTGTGACGGGCAGCACGAACTCTACACTCGCTCCCCACGGGCGCGCACGCGCGTACCCGCCGGCTGAGACTGGATGTCGTCAACCATAGAGCAGGAGAAAGTCCCCGATGTGCCGACTGGCCTTCCGCAGCGTTGTCTGCCTTCCGTCGTTGTTCGCAGCGATCGCGCTGGCTGATGCCCCCCTTCGCCTGAACGAGATCCGCCTGGAGCAGCCCGGCGCGGACAACGACGAGTACGTCGAGATCGCGGGCGCGCCGGGCGAGTCGCTCGCGGGCGTGTCGATCGTGGTCGTGGGCGATGACGACTTCGCGCTGCCCGGCCAGCAGAACGGTTACGTCGAGCAGGTGATCAGCCTCGATGGCCAGACGGTGCCCGCCAGTGGCTTCTTCGTGGTGGGCAAGGCGACCCTCTCGCTCACGATCCCGAACCTCGTCGCGCCGCTCAATCTCGAGGGGGGCGACAACGTCACCTTCTTCGTGGTCCGCGGTTTCACGGGACAGGTGGGCGACAAGCTCGACACCAACGACGATGGCACGCTCGACATCACGCCCTGGACCTCGGTGATCTCGAGCCTCGCGGTCCTCGCGAACGCCAGTCCGAATGGCGCGAAGAGCGATTTCTACTACTCGACGACCATCGTGGGACCTTCGGGCGGCCTCGCTCCGTCGGCCGCGTGGCTGTGCTCGAACCAGGCGCAGTGGATCGCCGGCAGCGACGACCCGCTTGCCGCGGGCGCGCAGGACACCTGCGGCACCGCCAACCAGGCGTGCGCGCTCACGGGTACCCGCATCAACGAAGTCCGCATCGACGAAACCGGAACCGACAACAGCGAGTACTTCGAGCTCGCAGGCGCGCCGGGCACGAACCTCGGCGACCTCACGTACATCGTGATCGGTGACGGAACCGCGCCGCAGTTGTCGGGCGTCGTCGAGGCGATCATCCCGCTGACGGGCCGGGTCATGCCGGGCGATGGCTACTTCGTGTGCGCCGAGCCAACCTTCCTCCTCGGGACGGCGGATTACGTGCCGACCGGCGCGAACGCGCTCAACTTCGAGAACTCCGACAACGTCACCCACATGCTCGTGCGCAACTTCACGGGCACGCTGAACAGCGACCTCGACACCAACGACGATGGCGTCCTCGACGTCACGCCGTGGACCGAGATCGTCGACTCGGTGTCGTTCGTGTTCACGCAGGCGGCAGCGCCCGCCGCTGGCACGGAGTGGTGGTACTCGCCGAACCGCGTGGGCCCGGACGGCGCGTTCATCCCCGGCCACGTGTATCGCTGCGAGCCAGACCAGGACTGGCTGATCGGCCTCTTCAATCCCGTCGGCGGCTTTGACACGGCGGGCAACCCGAATCCAACTTGCACCACCTGCGGTCCCGGCGCGGACAACTGCCATGCGGTGCATGCGACCCCTGGCTGCGTCGACATCACCTGCTGCAACGCGGTGTGCGTGGTCGATCCGACCTGCTGCTCGACGGAGTGGGACCAGCCCTGCGTCGATCAGGCTCGCGCGTCGTGCCTTGCCACGGGCGCGGCTCCCAGCGTCACCTTCAACGAGATTCGTTTGAATGGTCCGACCAACACGTTTGCCAACGAGTACGTCGAGCTCAAGGGCGCCCCGGGCACCGTGCTGAGCGGCGTGTCGATGCTCGTCATCGGCGATGCCGCCAGCCCGAACGGCGTGATCGAGGCCGTGGTGAACCTCAATGGCCTCGTCATCCCCAAGGACGGCGTGCTGCTCATCGCCGAGTCGACCTTCAACCTCGGCGTGGCGGATGCCACGCGCGCGATGAATCTCGAGGATGGCGACACCGTCTCCTACATGCTGGTGTTCAACTTCACCGGCCTGCCCAACACCGACATCGACACCAACGACGACTGCACGCTGGACGCGACCCCCTGGGACGCGCTCATCGACAGCGTGTCGATCCTCTCGGGCGACAACCTCTGCGCGTACTCCGCGGCCACCGTCGGCCCCGACTACTTCGGCCAGCCCGCGCATGTCGTGAAGTGCGACGACGGGGCGTGGCGTTTCGGCCGCTTCGATCCCGCGGCCGTGGATGGATTCGGCACCCCGGGCACGGCGAACACGGTCTGCCCGCCGCCCTACACCTGCGGCGATCCGAACAACGGCGACTGCTTCGTCGTGCACGCCGCCCCGGGATGCGCCGACAACGCCTGCTGCGATGCTGTCTGCCGCGTCGACGTCACCTGCTGCGAGCTCACCTGGGACGCCGCCTGCACCGAGCAGGCGAACCTCCAGTGCTTCGTTCCCACGACGCCGCCGAACGTGAAGATCAGCGAGATCCGCATCGATGAGAGCGGACTGCTTCCCGACCCGAACGAGTACTTCGAGCTCAAGGGCAACCCGGGCACGCTGCTGAACGGCTGCACCTACGTCGTGATCGGTGACGGTAGCGCCGCGCTCGGCTCCGGCGTGATCGAGAACTTCATCAACCTCAACGCCAACCTCATCCCCGCCGACGGCTTCTTCGTGTGCGCGAAGCCGTCCTACGCGCTCAGTGGCGGCGTCGCTGACCTCGAGACCACCTTCGTCAACTTCGAGAACTCGGACAACGTCACCCACATGCTGGTCTTCGGCTTCACGGGTGCCATCGGTCAGGATCTCGACACCAACGACGACGGCGTGCTCGATGT
>CAIOCH010000576.1 GCA_903856525.1 uncultured bacterium
AGCCGATGCCGTAGCGCTCCTTGAGCCGGCGCGCCTTGGAGCGCATCGCCAGCAGCGACAGGCCCGGCGTGTCGTCGATGAAGATCGGCAGCTTGGAGATCTCGCCGCACGCCGCCATCAGCCGACGGTAGTCGTCGCTGCCCAGCATGTGCTTGCGGAGCCGCTGCGCATCGATGCCGCCGAGCGCGCACAGCATGCGCTGGATCAGCTGCTGCTTGCCCATCTCGAGGCTGAACATCACGCTCGAGGTGCCGTTCTGCGCGATCTGCTGCAGCAGATTGAGCGACAGCGCCGTCTTTCCCATCGACGGACGCGCGGCGAGGATGAGCATCTCGCCCTTCTGCAGGCCGTTGGTCATCTCATCGAGCTGCGCGTATCCCGTGCGCACCCCCATGAAGCCATTGCCCTCGCTCTCGTCGATCATCCGCATCGTCTCGTGCACGAGCTCGCTCGCGGTCGACACGACGCCGTTCTCGCGCTTCTGCGCGATGCGGAAGATCTTCTGCTCGGCGCTCTCGAGGAGGTTCTGCGCGGGCGTGCGCGCGGTGTGCACCTCCTCCAGGATCTCGCCCGCGGCGTGGATGAGCTCGCGCATGGTGGCCTTCTCGCGCACCACCCTCGCCCAGTGCACCGCGTTCGCGGCGCTCGGCACGCCCTCGGCCAGCTGCACGATGTAGTCGAGCCCACCGACCGCCTCCACCAGGCCCCGGTCGGTGAGCAGCTGGTTGAGAAGCACGATGTCGACCGTGGCGTGGCGCTCGTAGATCTCCACGATCGCGTCATAGATGCGGCCGTTCCGGGGCGACGAGAAGTCCTCGCCGTTGCGCACGATGGCGATCACATCGCCCACGACCTTCGGGTCCCAGATGATGGCACCGATCAGGCCCATCTCCGCCTCGAGCGCCACCGGCGGCTCCGCGCCGAACAGCGCGGCCACATCGCGGCGCTGGACCTCGTTCATGCCTTCGGGGCGACCACGGCGGCCGCCGCGTCCGCCTCGGAACCCGCCCGAGGAGCCATCCTGGGATCCACCGTTGTTGGGAAAGAGATCGCTCACGCCTCGGAGGCTATCCGACCTTGGGCCGCTGGGAAGAAGTCGGACAGGATTCCCACGGCTCGCCGAGCGCCGAACCCGCACCCGCTCCGCGCCCGTCCGCCATGCCGGACGGCGTGGGAACCGACCGTGCGGGGGCGTTGGGCCCGCATGCGCGTCCACGCGTGGTGAAAATGCACGCGGGGCGCCGGATCGAGATCCGGCGCCCCGCGTGCCCATCCAGCCGCCGCACAGGCGGTTAGGTCATTCGTCGTCGCGATTCGAACGGGTCAGGACCACGGTCCCGTCGTCGAGCGACTGCTGCATCAGGCGACCGACCTTGAAACGCACGCTCTTGCGAGGAGGAACGGCCACGCGCTCGAGGGTCTTCGGGTTCTGCGCCACGCGTCCGGCGCGCTCGCGGATCTCGAACACGCCGAAATCACGGAACTCCAGACGGTTGCCGCGGGCAAGCTCGCCGATCACATGGTCAAGGAAACTCTGGACTGCCCGACGGACATCGGCTCGCGAGAGCTCGGTTTCCGTAGCGACACGCTCGATCAGGTCTTTCTTCGTGGTGGTGGCCATCTCACACCTCGAGTCGGGGGCGCATGGCGACCACAAGTGCCATCCGCTCCTTTATGGGGGATGCGCCGAGTATGCCTTGCGGCCGCACCCGAAGTCAAGAGTAGGCAAAAGTTTGCGAGAGATTGAGTTTCTCGGACTCACTTCTCCCTAGAAATCCAACTGTCACACTTATGCAGTCCGCCATTTGGCGCCCTGATGCGTTTGGAACCGTCCCGCCTTGCGTCGCGACGCCGTGGTGCCACCGTCGCCGCGGAGGAACGACCGTGGACACACGACAGAAAGGGATCCTCATCCTCGCAGCCGCGTGGCCGCTGCTCTGCGCGTGCACCCCGCACGACCAGGCGCGAGTCCCCGACCGGGCCGACGAGATGCCGTCGCTCGTCCGGGCGGGCGAACTCGACGTCACCGCGTTCGCGGGGCGCAACGACCCCACGCTCGGCATCGAGCGGCATCCGATCGTCCGTTCGACGACGCACACCACCGAGTCCACGATCGACCGCCAGCGAGTGATCGACGGGCGCCCGTACATCGACTTCCGAGTCACGACGCGCACGCGCGAATCGCTGCGGCGCTGATCGCCGCGCGCAGCGCCGACGCGCCGTCCCCGCGACCCGACTCCACGCCAAGGAACCGAAGGGCAAGCTCCGGCACGAACACGGGCGTGCGCGGCATCTCGTACAGCTTGACCAGGTCCTTCCGCGAGAGCACGATCGCCTCCGCCCCCGCGGCCGACGCCTCCGCGTCGAGTTCCACTGGCGTGAAGGGAACATGATCGCCCAACTCGAGCCGACGCACGATGCGGGCGCCTGCCCGCTCGACCATGCCATGGAAATGCGCGGGATTGCCGAGGGCACAGGCACTCAGCACCTTCCGGCCGGCGAGCGCGTCCACTCCCGCCGTACGCTCCTCACCCCCCTCGAACACCGAGACCGCGTGCCATGCGTGCTCGCACGCCGCGTCGTGCGCCCTTCCGCGAGCGCGCGCCACGAGCTGCGCGGCGCGCCCCAGCTGCGCCGCATCGTGCGCCTTGGTCAGCACCACGAGTCCCGCGCGCGCGATGCTGCCTGCCGGCTCGCGCAGCCAGCCGGCGGGCAGCAGATCGCCGTCCAGCCCGGGGCGCGTGGCATCCACCAGCACGATGTCGAGATCGCGCGCCAGCCGTCGGTGCTGGAACCCGTCGTCGAGCACCACCACGCAGCGCGCAAGGTCGGCGGCGTCGACCTGCGACAGCGCCGCATGCAGCGCGGACACGCGGTCCGGATCCACCACCACGCGCGCGCCGGGCGCCGTGGTCGCGTACTCCCGCGCCTCGTCGGACTCCTCCGGCGCCTCCGCCCCGTACCCGCGCATCGCAATCACCGGCTGCGCGCCGGCGCGCACGAGTTCCGCGCACACCCACGCGACGAACGGACTCTTGCCCGTGCCGCCGGCGGTCAGGTTGCCCACCGAGATCACCGGCACGCAGACGCCCGAGACCTCGAGCCGGCGCACGCCCACGCCGCGGTCGAACCGCGCGTTCCGCAGCGACACGCCCAGTCCGTACACCCGCGCCGCGCACCATGCGAGCGGCGCAAGCGCCTGCGGCAGCGGTCCGCGGCGATCAGCCATCTCCATGCTCCCCGGTCCTGCCGCCAAGCACCGTCCGCCGTAGCGCGCGATACTCGCGCAGGCCACGACGCGCCGTGAGCATGAAGTCGATGATCGCCAGCAGCAGGCATCCGCACAGGGCAAGCAGCGTCATCGACCAGGCGAGCGCGAAACCCACGCGGTCCTGGTGGGGATGCACGAAGGTGAGGGCTCGGACAAGCGGAACAAGTGCGCCCAGCGCGCAGACGATCGACAGGCGACGCACCACGCGGCGCTCCGCGGGAACGTCGCCGCGTCCAAGTCGCATGAAGTACCAGACAAGCGCCACGCCCACGGCCACCGCGATCGGCACCGACACCCACCAGGGGACCATGTACCAGGGGCCGAGCTCGCGCCCGACGAGCGCGGGATCAAGCGTGGAATCAGGCGCGGAGCCCGCCGACGGATCCCCGACCGCTGCATCCTGCATCGCACACGGCACCGATCGCCTCACGCG
>CAIOCH010000577.1 GCA_903856525.1 uncultured bacterium
CGACACGTCGAGCACCACGAGGAGCTGCCGCGACGCGCGCGGATCGGGCTCGACCTCGGTCTCGAGCGGGTCGTGCAGGAGGAGCACCGTGGCGCCGAACACCGCGAGCGCGAGGCCCGCGATGCGCGCGGCGGGTGCGAGCCGGGCCCATGGCGTGGGCGCACCCGTGGGGCCGAAGGCGAGCCGCGCCACGCGCGCCACCCGCGCAGCGTGGCGGTGCTCGGCGATGGCCGCGACGACGAGCGCCGCGAGGCCTGCGAGGAGCGCGCTCATCATGGCTGCGCGCTCCGATCGGAGCAGGCGCACGGAAGCGCGCGGTGGGCTCCGCTCACCATGGCGTGTACCTCGCGAAGAGGAGTCCGACCGCGTGCAGCCCGGCGAGCGCGAGCGCCACCAGCGCGAACGGGCCGAACGCGTCGAGCGGCACCGTGCCCGCGGGGGCGAAGCGCGCGGGCTTCATGCGGTCGATGTGGGTGAAGATCGCCTTGAGGCTCTGGGTGTCGGTGGCCGAGAAGGCCTCGCCGCCCGTGATCTCCACGAGGTCGCGCACATCGGCGGGCACCTCGGTCTCGTCGATGTGGATGTGGAAGACGGTGATGCCCGCGGCCTTGAGCTCCTCGCCGATGGCGGTCGCCTCGCCACCGCCGAGATCGCCCGACATGCCGTCCGACACGAGCACGATCAGGCGGTCGCCGTCCTTGGCCTCGGCGACCATGTTGCCGAGGCAGAAGCGCAGCGCCGAGCCGATCATGGTGCCGCCCATGTGCGACGGCTGGTTCGACGGATCGGCGAAGGGCAGTGCGTTGCGGATCGCGTCGAGGTCCTTGGTGAGCGGCATCCAGCGGATCTGCTGCACGCCGAAGAGCGTGAGCCCGAAGGCGTCGCCTTCGCGGGCGCGGGTGAAGTCCTCCACGGAGCTCTTGGCGAGCTCGTAGTTGCGGCCGATCATGCTGCCCGACACGTCGAGGCAGATCTGGATGTTGGTGAGCGAACGCTCGCGGCGCGGCTGCTGCAGCGTCTGCGGACCAGCGAGGATGGCGATGCCCACGGCGAGGAGCGCGAGGGGCACGAGGTCGAAGAAGCCGAGCATGCGCGCCAGCCACGGGCGCGAGCGGCCATCCGCGATGTGGTCCGCGGGGCTGGCGATGCCGGGCGCGCGTGCGATCGCCGTCCACGCGAGGAGGACGGGCACGGCGAGCAGCAGCAGGACCCACGGATGCGCGAAGGTCACGCGGCACCTCCTGCGCGGGGCGTGCCGAGGCGGAGTGCGTCGATCTCCTCGAGCGCCTGGGCGCGGCCTCCGGCGCTCGGCGCGTGCAGCCATGCCTCGATCGCGCGCACGATGCGGGCGGTGTGGCGGTCGTCGCGGAGCGTGGCGACCGCGTCGGCGAGGTTCGCGAGGTCGCCGGCTCCGGCGGCTCCGCGCAGTTCGCGCAGCACGAGCAGCTCGAGCCGCGCCCGCTCGTCGAGGTCGAGCTCGCGGGTGCGCGCGGCGTCGACGATGGCGAATAGCCGCTCCGCCACCGTCGGTTCGCGCGGCGCGGGTGCGGGCGGCGCTGGTCGCGGCCGCAGCAGGCGGCGCACGACGGCGACCGCGGGTACCGCCGCCCACAGCACGATCACCGCGCCGAGCGCCGTCGAGTAGTGCGCCGCCAGCGAGAAGCCGGGCGCCGACAGGCCGAACACATCGGTTCCGTGGTTCGGCGGCAGCTGCGAGTAGATCTCCACGCGCAGGTCGGGCAGCGCCTCGGCGGCGCGGCCG
>CAIOCH010000578.1 GCA_903856525.1 uncultured bacterium
CGCCAGCCCGCCCGCCTATGTCGCGCCGGCCGGTGGAACGACCGTCGATGTGACGGTCACGCCCCTCGGCGGACAGACGCTCGACTCGGCCTCGGGAAAGATGTTCGTGACCTCCGCCGGCGTCACCGTGGAGCGTCCGCTCACTCCCGTGAGCGGCACCACCTGGCGCGCCAGCTTCCCGCCCACCACCTGCACCGAGCCGGTTTCGTACCGCTTCGAGGTCCGCAGCACCGTCGGCAATGTCTCGAGCGAGACCGGCGGCCGCACCGCGCTCAGCGCCATTGGCGAGACGCTCGTGCGCTCCGATGACTTCGAGACCGCCGCGGGCTGGACCGGCGGCGCCGCAGGCGACACTGCGACCGCGGGCATCTGGGTGCGCGTCGATCCGAATGGAACCGCTGCGCAGCCTGAGAACGATCATTCCACCGTGGGCACCTTGTGCTGGGTCACGGGCAACGGCGCTGCGGGTGGCGCCGATGGCGCGGCCGATGTCGATGCTGGCATCACCACGCTGCTCTCGCCGGTGTTCGACCTCACCGGGCTCGACGAGCCCATGATCGAGTACTGGTACTGGTACTCCAACAACCTCGGCGGCGCGCCGAACCTCGACTCGATGCCCATCGAGATCTCCAACAACGGCGGCTCCACATGGACGTCGGTCACCAATGTGGCCGCCAGCACCACCGCCTGGGCCCGGCATCAGTGGCGGGTGAGCGACTTCATCGCTCCAACCAGCACCATGCGCATGCGCTTCGTTGCGCGCGACCTGGCGGCGGGCTCGCTCGTCGAGGCCGCGATCGACGATTTCCGCGTCTCGAGCATCGACTGCACCGCCAACACCACTCCGGGCGACCTCGACGGCAATGGCTCGGTCAACGGCGCCGATCTCGCCATCCTGCTCAACAACTGGGGCGCGTCGGGCGCCGCCGACATCGACGGCAACGGCAGCACCGACGGTGCCGACCTCGCCATCCTGCTCAACAACTGGAGCTGATCGACGGTTGCTTTTCGCGACCGCGGTCGCGAGAATCCCCGACGAGATGTCGAGCCTGTCCGATTCCCGACCCAACCGTGATTCCTCCCCGAGCGGCGTGCGTCAGCGCGCCGCTCTTTTGCTTGTCCCGCGCGCTGCAGCGGCGGTCCTCGCCGCTGCGTGCATGCAGGGGGCGATTGCGGTCGATTCCGACATCGGGGCACCGGCCCAGACAGCGCCCGCCGCTGCGCCCGCAACGCCCTCGGCGGACTCCGCCACCTCTCCCGGCTTCAAGCAGGAAGTCGACGGGTGCACCTTCGTCATCGACCTCGTTCCATTCAAGGGTCCGAAGGGCGAGGCGCTCTTCGTGTCCACCACCGAGATCCCGTGGGAGCTCTTCGATGTCTTCGTCTACGGCTCCGACAAGGCCGATGGCAAGAGCAACGAGAAGGCCGACGCCGTCACCAAGCCCACCAAGCCCTACATCGGCATGGACCGCGAGTTCGGCCATGTGGGCTTCCCGGTGATCTCGCCGTCGTTCCTCTCCTGCAAGCAGTTCTGCGAGTGGCTGAGTGCCAAGACCGGCCGCAGCTACCGTCTGCCCACGGCCGACGAGTGGAAGGCGATGTGCGAGCAATCGGGCATCGATCCCAAGAACTGCGGCGACTACGCATGGGTCAAGGAGAACGCCGGCGAGAAGACGCACAAGCTCGCGTGCAGGAAGGCCGACCGGCTCGGGCTCTTCGACCTCTTCGGCAACGCGTGCGAGTGGGTCGAGGACGGCTCCAAGATGGGCTCGGTGGCGGGGGGCTGCTACCTCGATTCGATGGCGGACCTCGGCTGCGGCGCGTTCCTCCCGTGCAAGCCCGTCGAGTGGAACGAGATCGACCCGCAGTTCCCCAAGAGCAAGTGGTGGTATTCGAGCGGTGGCTTCGTCGGCTTCCGCGTCGTGTGCGAGAAGCAGTGATGGCACCGCGCGCGCCGCGCGCAGCACAGGAGTATCCGATGAACCTCGACCGTCGCACCTTCGTCGCCGCCGCAGCGGCATCGCCCGTCCTCCTTGGTGCAGGCAGCGCCGCCGCCCATCTCGTGCGCGAGCGCACGCTCAAGATCGCCGTCATCGGCTGCGGCGGACGCGGCACGGGCGCGATGTTCAACGCCATCAACGCCGGCAAGCAGACGGGCTGCACCATCGAGGTCGTGGCCCTCGCCGATCTCTTCGAGGAACGCGCGGTGCGCGCCAGCAACGCGCTCGCCGAGAACGGCATGAAGGCGCTCTCGCCCGACCGGATCTTCACCGGCTTCGACGCCTACAAGCAGGCCTGCGCCACCGACTGCGACATCGCCATCCTCGCCACGCCGCCCGGCTTCCGCCCGATCCACTTCAGGGAGGCCACTGCCAAGGGCAAGCATGTGTTCTGCGAGAAGCCCGTGGCCGTCGACGGCCCCGGCGTGCGCAGCTTCGTGGAGAGCGCGGCGCAGAGCCGCAGCAAGAAGCTCAAGGTCGCCGCGGGCACGCAGCGCCGCCACGAGCAGTGCTACCTCGAGTGCATCGACCGCATCCAGAAGGGCGACATCGGCAAGGTGGTCGCGGGCCGCGTCTACTGGAACATGGGCAGCCTGTGGAATGTCACCCCCGACGCCAAGAAGTCGGATGTGGAGAACCAGATCCGCAACTGGCTCTACCACTCCTGGCTCTCGGGCGACCACATCGTCGAGCAGCATGTGCACCAGCTCGACGTGATGCAGTGGGTCATGGGCGGCCACCCCGAGCTCGTCCGCGGCGTCGGCGGGCGTCAGGTGCGCACCGAC
The DNA here is from genome assembly GCA_903856525.1 of uncultured bacterium. Taxonomy (GTDB): domain Bacteria; phylum Planctomycetota; class Phycisphaerae; order Phycisphaerales; family SM1A02; genus QWPT01. The sequence goes on from CAIOCH010000578.1 coordinate 2,786, forward strand.
GGCCAGCTCTACGGCCACATCTTCGACCACTTCGGACTCGAGTTCCAGTACCCCGGCGACCGCTTCGTCTTCTCCATGTGCCGCCAGCAGGACGGCACCGACGGCAAGGTCGAGGAGATGTTCCACGGCACCGAGGGCATGGCGCGCATGCATTCGGGCTTCTCGGAGATCCGCGGCGCGAAGGCGTGGCGTTTCGCCGGAAAGCAGCCCGATCCGTACACGCAGGAGCATGTCGACCTGCAGAACGCGATCCTCAACGACACGCCGCTCAACGAGGCCGAGCAGGTGGCGCACAGCACCCTCTGCGCCATCATGGGCCGCATGGCCGCCTACTCTGGCAAGGACGTCACCTGGGAGCAGGCGATGAACTCCACCGAAGTCCTCATGCCCGATTCCATCGAGTTCGGTGCTCGCCCGGTCGCCCCGGTCGCGGTGCCGGGCAAGTCGCGGGTCTGAGCGGTCGCGGCGTGGTTTGAGCGGTCGCCGCTGCGGCGGCTCCCTTTGGTGGAGGGGGAGGTTGTCGCGTGGTTGGGGCGGTCGCGGCGTGGTTTGAGCGGTCGCGGCTCGCGGCCGCTCCCTCTGATGTGTGTGGGGGGGGAGGTTGTCGACATCGAGGTGGTGACGGGGGGAGTGGCTTGCGTGAGCTTGCGAGAACCTCGGGTGCCCGTCAGTCGCCGCGTAGCGGAGACTGCGGAACACTGGACGTGAGCCTTCGACTGTTCGCGAGCTCGGGTCGTTCCGGGCGCCACACCGCGTGGCCCGCGCGTTCGACGCGCGCGCGGTGGTCGGGAAACGCCCGCAGGATGCGCAGGACGTCCTCGTCTCGCTCACACAGCGCCAGTGCCGTGCCCAGCGCGTCGACAGACGCATCGAGCGGGCCAA
>CAIOCH010000579.1 GCA_903856525.1 uncultured bacterium
CGCGGCGCTCCGCGCAGCCCTCGGCACCGAGGTCGACAGGGTCCGCACCTACGGCGGCTACACCCTCATCCTGCGCCGCGGCCGCCCGGTCGCGGCCGTCATTCCCTACGAGGAGTTCGAGAGGTACACGATGCGTGATTCCAGTGAACAGAGACCAGAGAGTGACCCAGTACGGGAGGTTGGTCACAGCCCGGATCGGTACGCAGGTATCCCTCCGCGCGCGTCGCCGCAGGAACTGATGGCCGCGTTCGAGCAGATCCGCCTGATGATCGCACAGTCGGATGCGGAGCGATTGGCCCGAGGGCTCCCTGTCAACCGAAAGCCGATGGCGGACGTCATACGCGAGATGCGCGAGGAGCGCACGCAGCAGATCATCGATGCAGCCAGGGGGAAAACGTGATTGTCATGCGTGAAAGCCAAGCTCACGACCCCGACCATTCCAGCATGGACACCCAACGCGGCGGCGTACTCGATGCCTCGGTCGCGGTGAAGTGGTTCTCGACGGCGGAAGCCAGCCCGGACGCGATGTCCGTTCTGGAACGGATCTCCGCGTCGCAGGATCTCAGATTCGTGGTTCCCGAGATCTTCTTTGCCGAGCTGCTCTCCGCGCTCAAGCGGTCTCGCGAGGACCCGCGAGAGGTGCATCTGGCGCTCGAAGCCGTGTCGCGGCTCCCACTCCGCCCAATGCGGTGGGCCGAGTGCCCGAGGAATGCGGTCATCAACCTGGCCCTTGGTCATGTCGGCGCGTATGACGCGCTGTATGCAGCACTGGCGATGCAGCTTCGAGTCCCCCTGATCACCGCCGACCGCAGGCTCTACCGCGCGTTGGGGGAGCCGGATTGGGTGCGCATGGTCGCGTGACCGCACGCGGAACGCGGAGAGACCGCCACCAATCTGTTCGCGGACCCAGTCGGGACTCGGAGAAGCCGCCGACGCTCCGATGGCTGCAGCGCGGCTCGGCTGCCGCGCACTCATCGAGCCGGGGGTCGGGATCCCGAGTGCTACACTGTCCCCTCCAGCTTTCTGCGAGCGCTCTATGCCAATCACCACCGCCTACGAAGCCAAGATCGAACGCATCTCGATTCTCGACGAGAAGGGCAACTTCGACGAGAAGCTCGGCGCGCCGGGAGGCAAGCCGATCATTCCCGACGCCGACCTCGTGAAGCTCTACGAGGCGATGGTCTCGTGCCGGCAGCTCGACCAGGTGGCGTTCCGCCTCCAGCGTTCGGGCCGCATGGGCACCTACCCGCAGAACATGGGTCAGGAGGCGACCAGTCTCGGCGCCGCCTACGCGCTCCGCAAGGACGACTGGATGGTCACCTGCTACCGCGAGAACTGCGGCCTGTTCTGGCGCGGCGTCCCCAAGGAGGCGATCCTCCTGCACTGGATGGGTGACGAGCGCGGCAACGCCATGCCCAAGCCGCACTGGGTCACGCCTATCTATGTGCCGCTCGGCACGCAGATGCTCCACGCGGCGGGTCTCACCATGGCTGCCCGCTACAGGGGCGAGGACAGGATCGCCTGCACCTTCTTCGGCGACGGTGCCTCCAGCGAGGGTGACTTCCACGAGGCCTGCAACTTCGCGTCGAACCTCAAGATCCCCGTGGTCTTCGTGTGCCAGA
>CAIOCH010000580.1 GCA_903856525.1 uncultured bacterium
CCGCGTGGCGCCACCGGGCGAACAGGCAACGCATGTGGTCGATGCGGTCGATCCGCGCATCGTGCGTCCCGCCAACCGCGACAAGGGCGAGGTGGCCACGCACCAGGTCTTCACGGAGGGCGTCGACAACGACCTCGACGGCCGCTCTGCGGAGGACGGCGAGGGCGGCGTCGACCTCGACCGCAACTTCCCGCACCGCTGGCCCGAGTTCGCGCCCGATGCGGGGCCCTACCAGCTCAGCGAGCCCGAGTCGCTCGGTATCGCCGAGTTCGTGCGGGCGCGGCCCGACATCGTGTGGGCCGTCGTCTTCGGCCGCCACGACACCCTCGCTGCGTTCCCCGACACCAAGGACAAGGACTTCACGGGCCGCACGCCCCTGGTCTATCTCACCGAGGACCACGACCTCTACCGCGACGCTGCCAAGCTGTGGAAGGAGAAGACGGGCCTCGAGAAGTCGCAGAATGCCGACCTCGCGGGCTCACTCGTCCTGTGGCTCGCGAACCACCGCGGCATCGCGGCCGTGGCAGCCAACGGCTGGACGCGCCCAGACCTGCCCAAGAAGCCGGAGCCCGCGGAAGCCGACGCGGACGACGCCGGTGCAGAGAAGCCCGACTCCGCGAAGACCACCGCGGCCGCATCCCCCCCGGCCAAGGAGACCGGCGACGCCGAGCAGTCCGCGTGGCTCACGCTCGCGGAGGAGGTCTACCGCATGGGCTTCCAGGAGTGGACGCCGTGGAAGCACCCGATCCACGGTGCGTGCGAGATCGGCGGCTTCACGCCGTTCTTCCGCGAGAGCCCGACCATCGTGCAGGCCCGTGATCTCGGTGTGCGCAGTGCGCCGTTCCTGGCCGCGCTCGCCGACAAGCGTCCGCGCATCGAGACGAGCGACGCACGGATCACCCGGTTGGCCGATGGACTCGCCCGCATCGACTTCCGCGTGACCAACGCGGGCACCATCGCCACCACCACCGAGATGGGACGGATCACCGACGTCGTGCCGCCCGTGGTCGTGCGACTCCTCGTCGACGGAAAGCCGCTCTCGCCCGAGGCGGTGCTCGCGGGTCGGCCCGTCGAGAAGCTGCCGCGCATCGAGGCGAGCGCCTCCCGCGAGTTCAGCTGGATCGTGCGCCTTCCCGCATCGGGGGCGGTCGATGTGTCGGTTGCCGGTCCGTTCTTCGATGAGATCCGCATGCGTGCCAACGGAGGTGCCAAGTGAAGCCGATCCAGTCCCGCATGATCCAGTTCTGCATGATCCACGGAGCCCCACGGATGCACCGCGTGTCCTCCATCTTCCGAACCGCATGCACCGCCGTCGCCGCGCTCACTTTCACAGCGGCACCGCACGCACACGCGCAGGACCGCCCCTCGTCCAAGAGCGCGCTGCGCTTCGACCACTACCGCGACTTCGACCAGCTGATGGCTGAGTCCAAGGCGCTGGCGGCAGCCCACCCTTCGCTCCTCACCTACATCGAGATCGGCAAGTCGACCGAGGGCCGGCCGGTGTTCGCGCTCGTCCTCAACAACGCCAAGACCGGGCCCGACACCGACAAGCCCGCGATGTACATCGACGGCAACATCCACGGCAACGAGATCAACGCCTCCGAGACCGTGCTCTACACGGTGTGGTACCTCGTGGAGAACCACGGCAAGCTCGAGCCGATCACGCGCCTCGTCGACCGCTGCGCCTTCTACTTCGTGCCCTGCGCCAATCCCGACGGGCGCGCCAACTGGTTCGCGCGGCAGAACAGCCCCCACTCCTCGCGCACGGGCATGAAGCCCACGGACGACGACCGCGATGGCCTCGCGGATGAGGACGGTCCCGACGACCTCGACGGCGACGGCTCGGTCGGCATGATGTGGCGCCGCGATCCGAACGGCACCCACCGCCGCAGCGAGCTCGATCCGAACGAGATGGAGCGCGTCGATCCCCTTCCCCGCGCCGACGGCACCATCCGCCGCGGCGACTGGTCGATGGCGGGCATGGAGGGCTTCGACAACGACGGCGACGGACAGGTGAACGAGGACGGCCCCGGCGGCTACGACATGAACCGCAACTGGCCAGCGGGCTGGAACCCCGACCATGTGCAGGGCGGCGCCGGCGACTGGCCGTTCTCGTACCCCGAGACCGCCGCCATCGGGCGCTTCATCCTCACCAAGCCCAACATCGCCGCGGGACAGGCCTACCACAACACCGGCGGCATGATCCTGCGCGGCCCGGGCGTCCCGCAGCGCGAGGGCGCCTACGCGCGCGACCGCGGCACCTACGACGCCATCGCACGCGTGGGCGAGCAGATGCTGCCGGGCTACCGGTCGATGGTGATCCACTCCGACCTCTACCCCGTGCACGGAGGCTTCGTGAACTGGATCGCCGAGAGCCTCGGCATCGTGAGCTTCACCAACGAGCTCTGGACGGAAAAGCGCATCTCGCAGAACGGCGGCGACCCGTCGCCGCAGATGCGCGACATCTGGCAGGACCATGTCCTGTTCGGCCAGACGCGGTCGCCGCTCAAGGAGGTCGACCATCCGACCCTCGGCAAGGTGCTCGTCGGTGGCGGCACCAAGTGGTCGAGCCGCATCCCTCCGGCGTTCATGCTCGAGGAGGAGTGCCATCGCAACGCTGCGTTCACCTACTTCCACGCGGCGGAGATGCCGCGCGTATCCATGGGGCCATCGCTCGTGCGCAAGCTCGGCGACGGGCTCTGGGAGGTGACCCTGGAGCTGCGGAACGACGCCATGATTCCGACGCGCACCGCGCGCGCCTCCGAGGCGAAGGCGGGCGTGCCCGATCGCGTGTCGCTCACGCCTTCCAAGGGCGTGGTGATCGCAGCCTCGGGCACCATCGACCGGCGATACGACCGCACCTTCGATGAGCAGCGCGAGCAGCCGAGCGTGGTGTGGCTCGAGTCGGGTGTGCCCGGGCGCGGATCGGCCTTCGTGCGGCTCCTCGCGAGCGGTCCCGAAGGCGCCGAGATCGCGGTGGCGTTCGATTCGGAGAAGGCGACCGACCTCAAGGGCTCGGTCAAGCTCGTCGCGGTCGATCCTGCGGAACAGGCGAAGAAGTGAGCGCAGCCGAGCAGCGCCCGTTCGATGTCATCGTCGTCGGCGCGGGCGCCGCGGGCCTGTTCGCAGCCATCCACGCAGGTCGTGCGGGCGCGCGCGTCCTCGCGCTCGACGGCGCCAGGACCCTCGGCGCCAAGATCCTCGTCGCGGGCGGCGGGCGCTGCAATGTCACGCACCACGCGGTCGACGAGAAGGCCTACGCGGGAAGCTCGCCGAACGCGATCAAGA
>CAIOCH010000581.1 GCA_903856525.1 uncultured bacterium
ACTGAACGCTCTCCCGCCGCTTTCTGCCGCCGTCGCGCTCCGGCGCGCGGGTCACTCGTAGAGGTTGCTCGACTCGGTCTCGATCACGGGCGTCTTGAACTGATCGCTGGTCATCTCCCAGCGGCTGCGCGCATCCTGGGCGGACTTCGCCCGCACCACCACGCGCCACTCCGCCTTGGCTCCCGGCGCGAGGCTCGCGACGCGCGACATCGTCACTGATTGGCCGACCGCGACCACCGGCGTCGCGCCCGATCCCGAGACGAACTGCATCGAGGGAGGAAGCGTGGCGACCACCTGCACGTTCGTGTCCGCGCTCGAACCCTGGTTCGTGGCCGTCACGATGAAGGTGGTATCCGATCCCACCTCGACGGGATCGAGCGTGTCGACGACCTCGAGGAGGATCGCGGGAATGCCGGCGATCTCCGTGGAGCACTCGGTGCTCGCCGCCGCCACGCAGGCCGCCGACGCGGTCGCCGTGGTGCGCGCGATGCCGATCGCCGACGGACGGATCGACATCGTCAGCGTCGCCGCCTCACCCTTGCCGAGGCGGTCCATGCGCCAGGCGACGGTGCCCTCCTCCATGCGGCCGAGGCTGTCGGCCGCCAGGAACGTGCTGCCCGAAGGCACGGGCGCCTTCACGAGCACCTCGCTGGCATCGCAGTCGCCGATGTTGCGGACGGTGATGCGGTAGTCGAGGTCGCGGCCGAGGAACACGCGGTTGTTGGCATCGCAGCTGAAGGCGAATGCCGGCTGTCGCACCACCGTCGCGGGAGCCTCGGACTGCGCCGTCGGCCCCGACTCGCTCGTGGCATAGGCCGCCGATGTGAAGGTGCCACGCCGCTTCGCCTGTGCCGAGAGGTTGTAGATGCGCTCGACGCCCGCCGCGAGGTCACCCGCCTGCAGCTCGACGGCGGTGCGGCCGTCGCGCAGCACCAGTCCCTCGGGCAAGGTGTCCTTGACGACAACGCCGCGCGCCACGCCCGTGCCCGAGTTCCGCACGGCGTAGGTCAGCGTGATATCGGCACAGGTCCCGCACACCTCGGGAGTCGCGCTCTTGGCAAGCTGCAACTGGGGCTCCACCACGCTCGTGGTCGCGCACAGGCGGTTGGCGTAGGTGACGCTCAGGCAGTTCGATGCGGAACCTGCGGCCATGGCCTTGGCGCGGAAGCGGATGACCTCCGTTCCCGACGCCGGGAGCACGGGCAGATCCCAGCGGACCTCGCCGTTCTTTCGCGTCCACTCAGGCGACGAACTGATGAACTGCACGTTCGACAGGTTGTCGAGGTTGACGACGATGTTCTGCAACTCGACATCGGTCAGGTTCTTCACCTCGATGGATCCGTCGTACTCCTGACCCACGCGCACCTCGCCGGGCGTGGACTGGCGCAGCAGGATGGCGCTGGTCGTGAGTTCACCCGTGGGGAAATAGCGCTCATTTGCCGCGACCGCCCCGGGAGTCGCGCGTGGCGCCGGGGACTCGCACGCGGTCAAGCACGACAGGCCGAACCCCGCGAGTACCGCCGTCGCGACGCACCACATAGACGACGAACTCGGCCGACTGCCGCGGCGCTCTGGCTGGATTGGTCCCTGGTTCCGAAACATGGTTGCTGTTTCCTTTCATGGAGTGCCTGCTTCCCCGCGTCCCGAGGAGATCTCTCGTGATCCGCATGGTCGGAGTAGTCTGGCACGGCCCATCGCGTGCTCCACGAGGAACCGTCCCCCACTTCGCGACCCACGCGCACCGCGTCGACGTGGCGACGGACTCGCCGCCACCCGACCTCCGCCACATGCCCCGACCGCATTCCACGTGCTATGGTTGCACCCCCATGCACCCGACTCCCCGTTTCATTGCGACCACCGCCCTCGCCGCCATCGCCAGTCTGGCCCTCGTTCCGCCGGCTCCCGCGCAGGACGGCAGCGGTTCGGGTCAGGCACCCTCGCAGCCACCCGCCCCGCGCGCTGCCGCCGCGCCCGCTCCCGAGCTCGCCGCGCTCTCCTTCCTCGAGGGTCACTGGATCACGCAGCTGCCCAACGGCATGGTGAGCGAGGAGTCCTGGCTACCCGCCCGCGGCAAGTCCATGCTCGGCTCGTTTCGCCAGACGCGGCCCGACGGCAAGCCCGCGTTCTTCGAGTTCTCGCAGATCGTGGTCGAGGGCGATCGGGTCGTGCTGCGGCAGATCCACGTGCACGGCAGCTTCGAGACGGACGCGAGGCGAAAGGACCCCATGACGCTTCGACTGCTCGAGGCGAGCGACAACAGCGCCACCTTCGTGCCGATCGAGGACGCGGGCAAGGCGAACTCCGCGGATCTGGCGCGCGTGACCTACTCCGTGGACGACAGCGATGCGCTCAGGCTCCGCATCGAGTCCAAGCCCATGAAGCAGACCAAGCCCGGCGAGGCGAATCCGGGGGATGTGGAGGCGAAGCCTGTGGTCATCGAGATCAGCATGAAGCGAGCCCGCTGATCGCTCCAGTGCCCGATTCGCGGAGTGCTGGACCAGAGTGTCCGACACTCCTCAAGCGCGCGACGCGTGCTTTCAGAATCGCATCTCTTTCAAAAGTTGCGGGAGAACACACGTTCTGCGCGATCATGTCGTTGAGCAAGTAGCACACAACCGCTACTTTCCCTCCCCGTCCCATGTCATCCATCTCGTCTGAACCGTCTCCGGGCCACGGTTGGACGCCACAGCAGTGGCAAGCCGTCTCGTCGCCACACCGTCTGCAACTCCTGCTGCTCCTCACGGGGCTCAAGGAGGCGACTGTGCATGAACTCGCGGAACTCAGCGGCAGGACCGCGCAGTCCCTGTACCCGCATCTCGATGCTCTGGTGGACGCAGACTTCCTGGTCGTGCGCGAGCCCGCCGAGACCGGAAGGCGCTCCCGCATCTATGTCTGCGGACAAGCGAGCATGGTCTCGCCGGTCGACGCCTCGAGCGGGCGAGGCAACCGCGACTCCGCCGAGTTGGCGGCGCTCATGCTGCACGACGCCTGCGCGCGGCTCCGACGGTTCGGATCGATCGCGGAAGGCGTGCCGGTCGGCGAGGGAGCGGAACGCACCGTGGCCATGCACTCGGAGCTCACCTGGCTCGATGACGCGCGCCGCCGTCGCGTGAACGAACTGATGCAGCAACTCATGACCGTGGTGATGGAAGGCCGGAGCGCCCGCGTGGGCCGACGCACCAACGTGCTGCTGTACCACTTCCCCGATGTCACGCTCCGCGAGGCGCGGCTCGAGCGGGACGGCGCGAACAACGGCGCCCCCGACAACGGGGAATGACGGGTCGACCCATCCCGCGCGGTCGCTTGCGGCCTCTCGAGCCCCCTGGCGGGAACCCCCTGAGTATCCGCGCTGCAACACCGAATTCCGAGGTTGGGAGGGTCGCGTGCCTCTTCCAGATACTCGGACGCTTTTGTCTTGCATTCACGCCAGCCCCCTCCCCGCGGCCACTCGACCTCCACCCGCGCGCGATCCCGACGCCATGCAACCACGCGAACATCGACACCGACCATGGTGATGTGCGACGTGGCCGGGGAGTGCAAGTCGCGCTTCCGACGCGGCAACGCTGATCGCCAGGTCGGGGACGAATGCTCCCGTACCGCCGTGACGTGCATGCAATCATCGTCGTATGACGCCCCTCAGCCGGACCATCGAGATCAAGGACACCACCCGCAACCCAGCCACCACCGGAAGCGCGGAGGGTGATGCCGCGGCCTTGCTGCAGCAGTTCCAGCAATTCAGCCGCGAGCGGGGTCTCCCGCGCGCCCTGTTCGCCGAGGGGGCGGGCGCGTTCGGCACCTTCACCGCCACGCACGATGTGACGCGCTTCAGCTGTGCCGCGCCCTTCTCTGCCATCGGCCGGGAGACCATGGTGCTCATGCGCTTCTCGAGCATCGGGCCCTCGGACGGCACGATGCCCGACCTGCGCGGCGTGTCGGTCCGCTTCTTCACCGACCAGGGCAACTGGGACCTGGTGGGAGCCAACGCTCCTGTGTTCTTCCTGCGTGATCCGGACGCGTTCACCGCCATGGCGCACACGCAGCTGCCGCAGCGGGCCACGGGTCTCGTCGATCCTCATGCGCAATGGGACTTCTGGAGCAGGCATCCCGAGAGCCTGCATCTGCTGACCATGCTCTTCAGTGATCGTGGGCGGCCGCTCACCCACCGCTTCATGCATGGCTACGGCGTGCACACCCACTCGCTGCTCGACGGACGCGGCGAGCGAACCTGGTGCAAGTTCCATCTCCTGACGCAGCAGGGAACCCGCATGCTGGATGACGGCGGGCGCCACGATGCGTCCGCCGCGCGCCTGGATCTGGCCGAGGCCATCACGCGTCGCGAGTACCCCCGCTGGACCTTGTGCGTGCAGCTCATGACTGGGGAGCAGGCGCGGGCACTGCGCGTGAACCCCTTCGACTCCACGACCATCTGGTCGCACACCCAGTTCCCGCTGCAGCGGATCGGCGTGGTGGAGTTGAACCGTCTCCCCACAGACTTCACGGCCGAGATCGAGCAGGTTGCGTTCAAGCCCGGGGCGTGGATTCCTGGGATCGGCGGCAGCCCCGATCCCCTGCTGCGCGCGCGCACACTTGCCTACGGCGACGCACAGACCCACAGGCTGGGGGCGATGCACGCGGAGCTCCCCGTCAACCAGTCGCGCTGCCCCGTGATGCGGCTCCTCGGCGGGGCATCCGCGCCCGCGGTTCCGACTTCCTCCGATGCACGCGGCGACGCGGGATGGCGGCTCGCCCAGGACATCGTCGAGCGCTTCCGCGCGGCGGCGGATCACGATGACCATGCGCAGCCGCGGAACCTCTACCGCATGCTCGATGCGGCCCATCGCGACCGGATCGCGCGCCGCATCGCGGCCAGCCTGGCCACAACGCACGCCGACGTGCAGTTGCGGCAGTTGCGTGAATTCATGCGGGTGGACGCCGACTACGGGACGCGCGTGGCACGGCGGCTGGGCATCGAACTCGAGGTGTCGACCGAACGAGATGCGGTGGCCGGGGCACGCGAGGCCGCAGCGGCGGCCGCGACCATGACGTGCGGAGCGGACTGATGAAGCGGAGGCTCCGTCATTCCCGCGTGAGCGTCAGCGAATCGATGCGGAACCAGGCCGCGCCACGCGACGCGCGCAGTTCCAGAACCAGATCCACATCCGCAAGCTCCTCGGCCACCTCGAAGGTGAAGCGCACGGCGCGTTCGCCGGAACCGAGCCCCTCGGCATCGGCGCCCTGACCGGCGCGGATCCCACCACCCACGCGGACACCGGCCCCGATGCCGGGCGCGGACTGTTCCCCGAGGGCCGCAACGCCGTCGGTGCGCATGAAGGCCTCGAGGCGGTAGGTGCCCTTGGCCAGCAGCACGCTGCGCCGCCAGCCGGCCACGCAGGATCCACTCGCTCCGCAGGCGATCCGGTACCACCGAGATCCGCCGATCTCGACCTCCTCCACGGCTGCGTCCTCCGACTCGCTCATGGGGTGCCAGCCGGTGATGCGCACGGGCTGGCCCTTGCGGAACACGGGCGGCTTGGGTTCGGGCGCCACGCTCTGCTCGCGCAGACTCGCCTCCCGCGCCACGACGCGCGCGAGGAACTCACGCGCGCGATCCGCCTGCGCTGCCGCCGTTTCGGGGCTGACCTCGCGCAGGGCCTCCTGCAGCCGGCGCTGGACGGGCTCGATGCGCTTGGCCAGCCGCTTGGCATCGAACTCGTCGAGCAGGCGCGTGATCTGCCGCCGGTAGAGCTTGCGCCACTCGGGGTTGCGCATCACGCTTCGCGCCACCATCGACACCGGCCCGTCGAGCACCGACGCGCCCGGATCCTGGAAGCACTGGTCCATGCCATGGCACAGGAACCGCGCCTTCCGCCCCGGCTCGAGGTACACGCGGTAGTTGTTGCTGTTGAAGGTGTAGCCGTCCCAGTGCCCCAGCATCGCCTCGAGGGCCATGAACCGCGTGAAGTCGTCGATGTCGACCAGCGTGTCCAGCCGCTTCCAGCGCGACTTCATGTCGCTGTCGGCGCACGCCTCCGCGATCGCACGCAGATCGGCGCGCAGCTCGCCGACCTCGCCCTCGTCGCGCTCGAGCTCGCCGTCCACGTCCTGGCAGAAGCCGCCGTCGTAGAGGTTCCCCTGGGCGTTGCGGAAGTTGCGCGCGAGGAAGTGCTCGTCGAAGCCCTCCTTGAGGACATACACGCCGAGATCGCGGTCGCCCAGCTTCACACGCGCGTGCGCGACCCGGGTCGCGGGTTGCCCGGCGCTGCGGATGATCTCGGAAGCAACCCACTCGCTGAGCAGCGACTCGTCCTGCACCGAGTTGTTCAGATGGAACTTCTCGAGTCCGTTCCACGGCTTCGCCCCACCGAACTTGTCGAGGTTGACCGTGAGCGCCGGGCGGTCATCGAACTCGCGGAACGAACCTGCCGCACCCTTGAGCTTGACGCCCGCCGCCTCGCCCACGATGCGATCCCCGTCCCGCACGACGCAGCGCGCGAAGGTGCGCGGCTCGCGGCGGAGCGACTCGACCGAATCGGGAGTCAACTCGACCGTGAGCTGCGGAATGCGGGATCCGCGAAAGAAGGAGGATGCGTCATCGGGCGCCGGCGCGAACGCCAGCAGCAGCGCCGCGGCGGCAAGCAGGAGCAGCGCACTCGGCAACGTGCGGGATCGATGCATCGGGGCAGTATGACCTCGCCTCGGCGGACGTGGAAGTCCGAATCACGGGCAGTCCTCAGGGACACCCGCCCCACGCAGACAGCAGCGCGGCGATGTCGGCGGCGCCCACCGTTCCGTCACCGCTGATGTCCTCGCCTCCCGCACCCGCGGTACCCCACGCCGACAGCAGTCGCGCGATGTCAGCCGCGCCCGTCTGGCCATCTCCGTCGAGATCGGTCGGACACGCCGCCGTCGACACCACCCGGAACATGAGTACCCGGGGATCGCCCCCAGCGGTGAAGTCGTACCCGCGCACCACGATCACATTGGCATCGCTGATGGCGATGGGCACGATGAAGTCGCCCGGGAAGTAGAAGCGCGACGGATCGACCAGATCCGCGATGTTGTGCAGCGTTCCCTGGGAGTCCCACACCACGGGCACGGTCTTGAACGGCGCCACATCGGCCCAGCCGAGGATCCATCCCGAACTGTTCACGTCGTACGCAGCGGCCTTGAAGCCGAAGTCGGGCAGCGCACGCATGCCTCCGGCGGCACTCCAGACCCACGGCACGTCGTTGCCGGGCGTAGCGCCCACCACGGTTCCCGCGTTGTTGATCGCCGTGGCAAAGGACTGCGTTGCACCCGCGGGCGCTCCGAGTTGCAGCGGTGTTCCGTCGGGCTGCCAGACGCAGGCGCGCGCCTGGCCGTTGGCAAGCGTTCCGAAGCCCGCGATCTGCCCCGAATCGTTGATGTCACGGCATCCCGCGACGACGCCGCCCAGCCGAGGCAGCAGTTGATATCCGCCCTTGGGGGTCCAACGCCACGCCTGCTCGGGATCGGTACCTACCTGCACGAGCGTCGCCGTGCCGCAGACCATCCCGGGGTTGTTGATGTTGCTCGGCGTGCTGTACGACCATGTTCCCGGCGGCGCCGCCAGCGTGACCAGCGTTCCATCGGGATTCCACAGCGCCCCGAACGTGCCCGAGCCTGCGCTGTAGCGCCCCACGATCGCGCCGAGATCGTTGATGCCGGTGGCGATGCTCTGCGAAGCGCCCGCAGGAACAGCCAGCGGCGTCCGCCCCTCCGTTGCGGTGTAGCGCATCGCGGTGGTCACCGCGTTGAACTGGAAGTCACCCACGATCACACCCGAGGCGTTGATCCGCTGGGTGACCGCTGGCTCGAATCCGCCCACGAACTCGACGGTGATTCCGCCCGCCATGGCGACGGAGGCCAGCAGTGCGAACGGGCTCACGGCGACGACAGCGGACAGGTTCATCCCTGCACAGTACTTCGGTCACCCCGCGCGGCAAGCAACGTGACGGCCAAACTGCGGCCAAACTGGACAGGCAAGCCAAGTTCCGCCAGCCCGGACAGGACGGTCAAGCCGGGAGCCCAGATTGGACAGGCAAGCTGCGGTTGGACAGGCAAGCCGAGATTGGACAGGCAAGCCGAGATTGGACAGGCAAGCCGAGACTGGACAGGCAAGCCGCGCCCGATCGATCCAGCGACGTCCCGGCCAGGCAGCCGACACCTCAGCCCGCGTAGACGAACTCGATCGGCGCCTCGATGTCTGGATGGAGACTCTTGTGCACCGGGCAGGCGTGCGCCGCGTTCTCGAGCGCCTCGCGCATCGGGTGATCCGCCGCGATCGGGAGCGTGACGGTCGTGCGCAAACCGGCGATCCGACGCGGGGGTGCCTTCGACATCTCCTTCACGGTGCGGGCGTGCATGCCCGTGAGGTCGATGCCGTGGCGCTCGCCGTAGATCCCGAGGATGGTCATGATGCAGGACGGCAGCGCAGCCGCAACCAGATCGGTGGGCGAAAACGCCTCGCCCTTGCCATGGTTGTCGACGGGCGCGTCGGTGAGGATCATCGACTGCGATGGTCCATGCGTGGCGGCGCAGCGGAGCTGCCCCTGGTAACGAACGGTGATCTCGACCATGCGTGTCCTCCAAACGGGAGGATATCGCGCCGATCAGTCACGCGACGCGCGCAGCGCGGCCAGCTCCGCCTCCGCATCGCGCACATGGTGGGCGAACTCGGCGCGGCGGACCGTGGTCATGTACATACCCATGACGTAGGTCGTCAGCGCCAGCGCAGCGACGCCCACGCCGATCCAGCCGTGGAAAGCGACACCCACCACCAGCGCCACCGGCAAACCGATCCTCAGCACCCAGATCATCGCCGCGCGCTCGCGCTCCACCTGCACCGCCTGCGCGCGCCAGTACGCCAGCGCCTCCTCGGCGCGCTGCAAGCGCGTTGGCTTCACCGGCCCGCTCCCTGCCCCGACTGCTGCACGAGTTGGATCCCCGGGCTGAGGAACGCAATCCGACGCGCGCGGTACAGCGAGCCCAGTGCCTGCTTGAACGCCTTCTTGCTCACGCCAAAGCGGTCCCGTATCGCCTCGGGGTCGCTGTCATCGTCGAGGTTGAGCCGCCCACCCACCCGCTCGAGCTCGGCCAGAATGCGCTCGGCCAGCGGGTGCACCCGCGCATAGCCCGCCTCGTCGAGGCTGAGGTCGATCTTGCCATCCTCGCGCACCGACTTCACGAAGCCCCGCATGCGCGCGCCATGGCGCAGCGGACCCGCGAGATTGGTGTGGTACAGCAGCCCGCGGAAACGACCGTCGACGATCGCGTTGTATCCGAGGTCGGTCTCGCCGCAGACAAGCAGGTCCACCGCATCGCCCGGGGCATACCGCGCAGGCTCCTTGCTGAGATGCCGCGACAGGTAGGTGGTGGCGATGATCCGGTCCGTGTCGGGGTCGAGGATGACCGCGACCACCACATCGTCACCCACCCGCACCTTGGGGCGCTGCTCCCGATAGGGCAGAAGCAGGTCCTTCGCCAGCCCCCAGTCGAGGAAGGCCCCCGCCCGCTCGTGCAGGTCCTTCACCCGCATGCAGGCGAACTCGCCGACGCAGGCCTTGGGCCGCTCCGTGGTCGCCACGAGACGATCCTCCGAATCGCGGTGCAGGAAGACCTCGATCTGCCCGCCCACGCGAAGTCCACGCGGCACGAGACGTCCGGGCAACAACACCTCCCCCAGCGCCCCACCGTCGAGGTAGAGGCCCTGCGGCGTGTCGCGCACGACGGCGAGGGTGTTGATGCGGCCGAGCAGCGCCATCGGGGGCGCCGCTCAGTCCTCGAGGGTGACTTCGGTGATCCGATCGCCCGCGCGGATCGCGTCGATCACCTCGAGGCCCTTGACCACCTTGCCGAAGCAGGTGTGGTTGCGGTCGAGGTGCGCGGTATTGGCGCGGCTATGGCAGACGAAGAACTGCGAGCCACCCGTGTCGCGGCCCGCGTGCGCCATCGACAGCACGCCGCGGTCGTGCCGCTGGTTGCCGCCGGTGAGCTCGCACTTGATCTTGTAGCCGGGACCGCCCGTTCCCGTGCCGTTCGGGCATCCGCCCTGGATCACGAAGTCGGGGATCACGCGGTGGAAGGTGAGTCCGTTGTAGTACCCCTTGGCGGCGAGGTCGCGGAAGTTCTTCACGGTGCCCGGCGCGTCGGCATCGTAGAACTCGACGTGCATGTCACCCTTGACGGTCTTGATGATGGCCTTCGACATAGGGCGCAGATGATAGGCGAAGCCCAAAAGCAGCGCGGACCGTCTTTCGACGGCCCGCGCGGATGTTCGTACTGCTGCCCAGTCGGCGATCACGGAGCGATCGCATCCGGCGGAATCTCGTGCACGACGGTCTTCACGACCACGCCGTTGGCGTTTCGCGCGGTGAGCACCACCGTGGTCACGCCGTCCAGCACCAGACCCTGCTCGCGGATGCGGTAGCTACCGAGGCCCTCGGCGCCCACTGCATCAGCAGCGGGAATGACGTCCACCGGGAAGGTGTTGCCGGCGATGCTCGCCGTGATGGTGAGACCCGTCATGGGGATCACCCAACCCTGGAACTGGATGAAGCCATCCTCGAGCTGCACCCTGAACCGGTCAGCCGACATGACGATGCCAGCAGAGGGGTCGTACATGCCGACCTCGATCTCCTGCGCCATCTGGAGGTGCTCGCCGACCATGAAGCCGACGACCGCGATGTCGAGACCAGGCTGAAGATTGGCCATGAAGTACTCGCGGCTGATCTCCTGACCGGCGACGCCGAGGATGGTCGCGCCGAACCGCGGATCCTGGTTCAGCATGATGGCGACGTCGCCCACGATGAAGCTATCCGGCGTCGACCAGTCGCCGAACTCGACGCTGCGCACGGTGCCGAGGGTGACGTTCTCCGAGAGTTCGAACACGGCCTCGAGCTCAGGAATCATGTACTCGTTGCCCTGCGCGTCGACGTAGATCGTGCCGGCCGACTTCCAGGTTCCACCCGAGGTGAACGGGTACTTCCAGTAGCGGCGGTTGGGCAGATTGCTGGCGCTGGTCGGGTAGGTGCCGTTCTCGTTGCGGATGCCGATGCGACCGAGCCACTCGATCGGGAGCACGCTCGAGTGCTTCAGGTAGATGTTGCGCGCCAGGAAGAAGTAGTTGTCCTCGATGATGCGCTGGATCTCGGGCATGCGGTCGAGCGCCTCGGGGCCGTCATCGACGGACTGGGTGCGCGCCTCCGACGTGCTGAAGATCGAGCGGATCGGGCCGAGGCGCAGCGGGCCGCAATCGGGGCACGCGGTCTCGAAGACACGATCCTTGAGCGCGGCGCGACTGTCGAGCAGTCGATCCATGTTCGCGGCGGAGATCGGGCCAAGCGAGTTGCCCTCGCCATCGATGACCTCAGTCCCCTCGAGCCCCCACGGCATGCCGTTGAACGACGCGGGGATGGTGAGGTAGCGGCCCGTCACGCGAATGCGGCGGTTGGCGACATCGATGTCCCAAATCGGGCCTTCGGTAGCGAAGAGCTGCACTGGGACCTTCTGGATGACGACCGTGCCGTCATGCAGGACGGCGGACTGTGCGAATGCGAAAGTGGCGGCAGAGAGTGCTGCAGCCCCGGCAACCAAACGCGCAACGTGCATCGGAAACCTCAATGAAAATCCACCAGCCGCGGCAGAGGACGACTATGCCGAAAGCTCGGTGAAACCCAGAACGATCGCGGCACAGGACGACAGGCCGCGGATCCACGGACGATGGGCATCGCAGCCAAGAGACTTGGACGCATCACCCGGAATCACCTGCACCATGGAGCGGAACGGCCGCGATGCAACCGCGACCACCGACATTTCGTCAAGATTCCCAATCGAATGCTTCAGGAACGCACAGCGGGCCACCCCAAGGGCGGCCCGCTGTGGTTATGGATCACAGGCTTTTCGGGATCAGAGCCCGAGGATCTGCACCCAGTTGAACGAGAACTCGCGCACGACCGCCTTGGTGGCCACATCGCGGATGACGAAGGTGATCACCGGCGTTGCCGCGGCGTTGGCCGGGATGTCCGTGACGTTGAACGTCGCCACGTTGAGCGCCAGATCGGGATTGAGTCCAACCGCGAACTCGTTGCTCCCCAGGCGGGCGCTCAGCGTGTGTCCCGCGGCAGGCACCAGCTCGCCGCGGAACTCAAGGCCACGGCCCGGGCGGAACCGCCACGAGTTCGGAAGGATATTCAACCACGCTCCCGCTGCCGGGTCGTACACATCCGTGCTCACGTCGATGACCTCGGCGAACATCACGTGCTCGCCGATCATGTGGCCCTCGGCCGCCACCAGCGTGCCGACGGGCACCTGGGTGGTGAAGTACTCCTTGCTCACCGGCGAGCCGGCAAGGCCGATGATGCTGCACGGCATGCGCGGATCCTGATTCATGACCACGAGGGTCTCGCCGAGGACGAACGAGTCGGGCGTGTTCCAGTTGCCGATCGCCGCTGCCTTGAGATTGCCGATGGCGATGTTCTCCGCGATCACGATGCTCGCGTACGCGCCCTTGACCATGAAGTCGGGGATCTTGTACTCGTTGCCCGCGGCGTCGACGTAGATCGAGCCGTCCGCGATGATGGTCGCGCCCGTCGAGGTCGGATACCGCCAGAACCGCCGCGGAGGCAGCTGGTTGTTGTTGGCGGGAAAGCCGCCGGTCTCGGTGCGGATGCCGACCATGCCCAGGAAGTTCTCGGGCAGGATGCCCGGCGGATACTGCAGGAAAGCGTTGCGCACCAGGAAGAAGTAGTTGTCCTCCATCTGCTTCTCGATCAGCGGATCGCGGTCGAGATCGGCCACGGCCACGCCGCGCGCCTCGGAGGTGCTGAACAGCGAGCGCACCGGACCGAGGCGGATCGGACCAGCCGCGCCGGACGTGTCGAACACGCGGTCACGGGTGGCGGCGTTGTAGTCGGACAGACGGTCGAACGTCTGCACGGTGATCGGGCCGAGGACGGTCTCCTCGTTGTTCACGATCTGCGTGTGGCCGAGGATGAACTCGACGCCGTTGAGACTCGCGGGGATCGTGATGCGGTGACCGACCGCGATCAACTGCTTGTGGGGGATGTCGATGTCCCAGAGCGGACCCTCCACGGAGAACGTCTCCTGCGGGATCTTCATGGTGACAGCGGTGCCATCCTGCAGGACAGCAACCTGGGCGAACGCCATACCGGCGGTGGCACAGGCCACCGCGCTCGCAATCCAATGAGACAAGCGCATTTCAAACCTCGAGTGGTGGAGCCACACCGGGCGAAGGACGACCTTGGCACGGAGCGGCGGGGACGACTTCCGCGTTCCAACCAGGCGGGCAAGCCGGGACGGAACGCTGCAACAACGTGACAGCGCGCGGGGACGCGCCGACAACCCACGAGAGTGCCATGAAGTGGAGTAGATACAAGCAAGATTCACATTCTCGCGCGGCAGAGTCGCCGCAAACGGCACGGGGGGGTGTGCGCGACGACCGAGAACCGGGTCGCTCGGAAGCGGCGGGTCCACACCCCGGGTGGCGACCCGCCGCGCTTGCATCGGCACCGCGTCGAGATCGAGTCTGCATCAACGCAATCCGATGCCCGCGAGCGATTCGGTACCCGATGGGTGCGGACCTCCACCAGGGACCAGACCGAAGCGGCGTCATGCCCGGCCACGGTTCCGTTGGGCCTCGAGCGACTGCGTGCGGATTCGAGAATTCGCGGCAATGCGCACGACCGCGAGGCCGTTTGGTCCCCGTGCCTGCCGAAGACGGCAACTGCGGCACCCACGGGTCAATGTGTTCGAAAGGAACCTCATGAACAAGCACAGCACCGCACGCATCGCTTCGCTTCTCGCACTGGCGCTCTCGGGCACCGCGCTCGCATTCTCCGAGCCGCCTGCTCCGGGTGGCGACGGACCCAAGCCGGGCGGCGGTGGTGGCCGCCAGCGCCCCAAGTTCGAGGATCTCGACAAGAACAAGGACGGCTTCATCACCGAGGACGAGGTCTCCAAGGAGCAGTGGGAGCGCATGAAGAAGCGCGACAAGGACGGCGACGGCAAGGTCTCGAAGGACGAGTTCGGCGCTCCCCGTCCCGGTGGCGGCGGACCGCGCCCGGGCACCGGGCCGAAGCCCGAGTGAGCTGATTCCCGCATGGATCCACGCGATGCCGCGCACCCGCGCGGCATCGTGCTTTTTCACCTGATCGCAACGCGGTACCCTGCGTCGATGAAGACGAAGGACGAGATCGTCCGCGATTGGCTCCCCCGCTACACGGGCCGCAGGCTCGAGGAGTTCGGCGAGTACATCCTGCTGGTCAACTTCTCGAACTACGTGGAGATGTTCGCGGAGCGGTTCGGCGTGCCTGTCGTCGGCCGCGACAAGCCCATGCTGTCGGCGACGGCGGAGGACATCACGATCCTGTCGTTCGGCATGGGCAGCGCCATGGCGGCCACGACGATGGACCTCCTGTCGGCCGTTTCGCCGAAGGCGGTGCTCTTCCTCGGCAAGTGCGGCGGACTGAAGAAGACGAAGATCGGCGACTTCGTGCTCCCGATCGCCGCGATCCGCGGCGAGGGCACGAGCAACGAGTACATGCCGCCCGAAGTGCCGGCGCTGCCGTCATTCCGCCTGCAGCGGGCGGTGAGCGAGGCGATCATCAAGCACGGCCGCGACTACTTCACCGGCACCGTGTTCACGACCAACCGCCGCGTCTGGGAGCACGACGAGAGCGTGCGCGAGTACCTGCTGCGGATCCGCGCCATCGGCATCGACATGGAGACGGCCACGATCTTCCTCGTCGGCTTCGCCAATGGAATCTCCAAGGGCGCCCTGCTGCTTGTCTCCGACAACCCGATGACACCCGAGGGCGTGAAGAGCGCCGAGAGCGACCGCACGGTCACCGAGCGCTTCGTCGCGCAGCACCTGGAGATCGGGATCGATGCGCTTCGCGACCTGCGCGACTCGGGCGAGAGCGTGAAGCACCTGCGGTTCGAGTAGCCGTCGGCAGGGCACATGGGACTCGCCGCCAGCGCAACCCCCCAATGCGTCGTCGACGCAAGCGTCTAGGAGTTTGCCGCGCCGACAGGCGTGAGGAGAGAGTTGCGGGTTCTTCGGGCGATCACTGCAGTCAGACTTGATCTGGGCCGATGCGTTTGTACAATGTTGTGACAAAGGATCACCATGCTCAAGACCCTCACCAAGCACGGAAACAGCTACGCCCTTGTCATCGACCGCCCGATCATGGAACTGCTGCGCATCACGCCCGAGACCGAACTCGAGCTCTCGACCGATGGGAAGACCCTGACGATCACGCCGTCCGGCGGAGAACGTAAGCCAAAGTCGGTCAGGTCCGCGCTTGATCGCGTGAACGCGAAGCACGGCAAGGCGCTGCGGAGGCTCGCGCAGTGACAAGCGGCCAACCCCCAGCGCCGGACGGGAGCGGGGTGCGTTTTCTCTCGGTCAGCGACATACTCGAAATCCACCAAGACCAGATCTCCCGTTACGGCGGTGCCGCCGACATTCGCGACACGGGCCTGCTCCTCTCGGCAGCAGCCCAACCCGAAGCCGCCTTCGGCGGCTCGTTCCTACACGACGGCATCTTCGAGATGGCGGCAGCCTATCTGTTCCACATCGTGCAGAATCACCCCTTCGTGGATGGCAACAAGCGAACGGAAACCGCCTCCGCCCTCGTCTTCCTTGACATCAACGGCTACGAGGTCGATTGCGACAGCGATGAATTGGCCGATCTTGTGATCGAAGTCACCCTCGGGAAGGCGAAGAAGCCAGAGATCGCTGCCTTTCTGACAAAGCACGCTCGACCGGGGCAGGATTCGTGACCCAGTGCGCGTGATTCATGAAGACTCATACCGCCGCCTCCCGTGGAAGAACGGGCTCGGCTCGACGCTCGAGATCGCGACCGACGCCGCGGAAGTGGGCGCTCCGTGGACATGGCGCCTCTCGTTCGCAGACGTTCCCGCGCGCGCGCCCTTCTCGAACTTTCCGGGCATGGACCGGCACATCGCGGTGCTCGATGGAGCAGGGCTGACGCTGGCGCGCGGTGACGAACGGATCACCGTGCCTCGCGAGGGCACCGCGTTCGCCTTCGCAGGCGAGGATGTGATCGTCGGCGAACCCATCGGGGCCGGGGTCCGCGATGCCAATCTCATGCTCGACCGTCGATGCTGGTCGGGCACACTCGAGATCCTGCGGATCGGCCCGCGACGGATCCTCCCCATCAACTCCGATGTGGCGTTGATCCAGGTGTGCGGCCCCGCCGAATCCGCTGGATTCCAAGTCGGGGACGAATCCTCCCCGCTGGGCGCGGACTCCACCCTTGTCTGCGGTGGTACCGTCTTGATCACCGCTTCACAGGCGACGCTCGTGGTCGCCCGCATCGCCCGCCGCTGAATCCGCCATGAAGCCGATCACCTTCCTGCTCGTCGCCGCCCCCACCGCCCTGCTTGCATCGTGCACGGCGCCGCCTGCGGGAACCCGTGTGTCCGACGCGGAACCAGGCACCGTGGCCTACGACCGCGATGTCTTCCAGACGCTGCTCGGCAACCACGAGCTCATCCGCCGCGAGTTCCGCGAAGTCGATGGCGGCATCGAGTCGGTCACGGAGTCCGACAACGCCGAGGTCGCCGCGCTCATCCAGGACCACGTCGCCGCGATGAAGGTCCGCATCGAGAACGGCTACCGGATCCGCATGTGGGACCCGATGTTCCGCGAGATCTTCGACAACGCGGACAAGATCCGCATGGAGGTCTCCAACACGCCGAAGGGCGTCAAGGTGCGCGAGGTCTCGGATGACCCCTACGTCGCGCGGCTCATCCAGGCCCACGCCAAGGTCGTGAGCGGTTTCGTCGAGCGCGGCGGAGCCGAGTCGCAGCTCGCGCACGAGCCGCCACCGCGGTGAGCGAACGGTTCAGCGCGCAAGTGCGTAGGTCACCGCAGACCACTCGCCACCTGCGCGCCGCTTGCCCGTCCAGCTGCGCCACGGCTGCATGCCGAGCTTCTCCATCACGCGTGTCGAGGCGCGATTCTCGACCATCGCACACGCGGTCACGCGCGGAGCCGCCAGCTCGGCGAACGCGTAGCGGATCATCTCACGAGATCCTTCGGTCGCCAGGCCGCGCCCCCAGAGATGGCGGTGAAGGCGGTACCCGAGCTCCATGTCGCCCAGCTCCATCGGCTCGCCCTCGCGCGGCGGCTTCATGTGGAACCAGCCGGCGAACCGGCCCTCGAACTCCGCCATCCAGAAGCCGATCCGCGCGTCCGCAGCGTCGATGGCGAGCACGCGGCCGATCGCAGCGTCCATGAGCACGAGCGTCG
>CAIOCH010000582.1 GCA_903856525.1 uncultured bacterium
ATCGTGCTCGACGCGAGCGACCGCGAGGCGCCCCAGCAGCTCGAGACCGTGCGCGAGGTCCTCGACGAGGTCGGCGCCAACACGCAGCCGCGCATCCTGCTCCTCAACAAGATGGACCGCATCGACACGCTTCCGTTCGACGAGCGCCAGTCGCTGCGCACCGCCGACGAGTGGCGGGAGCGCGAGCCCGATGCCATGGCCATCAGCGCGCTCACGGGCAACGGCTTCGAGGCGCTGCGGTCCCGCGTCCTCTCGCTCGTCACCGGCGGGGTGCGCCGTCGGTCCATCCGCGTACCCATCACCAGCGCCCGCCTCATCGACACCATCGAGAAGCGCTGCACCGTGCTCGAACGCACCTACGGCGATGCCGAGGTCGAGCTCATCGCCGAGATGGGCGACAAGCAGATCGAGGCGCTGCTGCCAATGGGCGAGCCATTCCTGGTCGATGGCGAGGATCCACGGCCCAAGCGCGCGTCGTGGAGCGGTCAGGCCGGCAAGCGACGCGCCCCGCATCTGGTGGATCCCGTGGATGACGGCTCTGGCGGGTGAACGCTGTGCAGCGTGTCAGGGAGTCGCCGCCACCGGGCCGTACTCCACCCAGGCGAGTCCGAGCGAGCCGGTCGAGACCGTGACCCGGAGCTGATCGCCCACCCCGACCTCGGAATAGAGCGACGACCCGACGGTGACCGTCGTTGGAATGGCGTATCCCCCCACGGGCGCGCCGACGGCCAGTGTGAGCAGATGCTGCGTGCGGCGTCTTCTGCCCGCGCCGCGCACGCGAACCTCCTTGCCGACGACCTCGCGCCGTGCCGACTCCGCGGTCACCTGTCCTGTCTCCGCGTTGATGTCTGCGATCGTCTGAATCCCGACGACGGGCATGGAGAGAAGAAGGAGCACTCCGCACTCGAGCATCACCAGGCGCGCCCGAGAGGAGCCGCGGAGCAGCGCCACCACCGCAAGCCCCGCGATCGCGATCCCACCCGCCCCGACCGCCGCGCCGTAGCCGAGCAGTGCGCCCGCCGTGAGCGACGCATCGAGGCTCAGCACCGCCGGCGGCAGCGACGCGAGGGCGAATCCCGCGATGCCCCAGGAGACGGCCTCGCAGCCGAGCACCCGCAGTGCGAAGGGATTGCTGCGCGCCCAGACCCGAGAATCCAGGGACCGCAGCGATCGATCGAGTGCGGCGAGGAGCGCCTCGTCCGCGTCCGTCGGCTCGAGGCCGGCATCGCGCGCGATCCAGAGCACGCGTCCATCGTGGCGGATCTCGGCGTATCCCGCCTCGAACACGGCGCGGATCGCAGCGCGCGCGGCCGCGTGCTCCCGCAGGAGCTCGTGCAGCCCCTCGTGATCGCAGGCGACGTAGACCAGGCAGTCGAACGCACCGTCACCGGTCTGCACCTCGCGCGAAAGTCCAAGCACCTTGAACCACCGGTCGGCGCGACCCTCGCGATGCATGCGGAAGACCATGCCCGCGGACATCTCGATTCCGAGCCCGAAGCCCGCGATGCCCTTCGACTTCGGCTTTCGGCGGATCCTGCGGTACAGCGCCCGGCCTTCGATCGATCCATGGGACGGCGGAAGTCGCATCCGACCGTACATCCGCACGAGCATCGCGAGCAGGAACACCGAAAGGCGGATCGCGAGCCACATCCGCGCAGTGTACGGCCGCGGGTGATCCGACCGATCCGCGCAGCGCCTACGCGAACACGCTCCGCGCCAACTGCATCGCGGCTCCCGTCATCGCGCGGGCGCTCGGTTCGCGTACGAAGAGCAGGGGGCCGCTGCCCGCCGAGAGCGTCCAGTAGGAGGCGAGCCGCGACTGGTTGCGCAACGAGCCCGCCCAGAAGCCATCGCCACCGCGACCGTAGGCGATGAGTTCGCCCACGCGCGGCCGCTTGTCCCAGCGCTCGATCTGCGAACCAAGCAGGGCGGTGGCGAACGCATCGATGCCACCGGCGCTGCCCGCCACCACGATCAGGTTCTCGCTGCGGGGCATGAACTGCGCGAATGCCTTGCGCAGCGTCGCTTGGAAGCGCGGGACATGGTCGTCGAAGCTCGCCGAGAGATCGGCGACCAGCTCCACCCGCCGCTGCGTCGACGGAGCGATCGCGCGCAGCCTGGCCGCGGGCCGTCCCTCGGCGTCGCGGAGCGAGCACTCGTCGCCCACCGACGCCTGCTCCACGAAGTCGAATGCCTGGTCGAGCGCCGCGTGCAGGGCCTTTCCGCGGAGATTCCTCGCGAGCGAAAGCGCCACGACCATGCCCCGCTCAACGGTCTCGAGTGTGCGCCATGTCGCGGGCACGCTGACCTGCGCATCGCGGAGCGTGGGCTGCGGCGCGCGCTTCACGTGCACGCAGAGCGTGGCGCCATCGCGGCGTGCGCGGAAATCGACATGCCTCCCAGCCGGAATCTCCACTTCGTGCTCCACGCTGCAGCCGGACTCGAGCAGGCGCCACGCCACGAGGACTTCGGCCGCGACCGTTCTCGCACGGTCAACCGCGGGTGTGCCCGCGGAGCTGGATCCCATCGAATCCCCTGCGTCATCGATCTGCCTGCGGAACCGCCTCAGGACCCTCGGATCGATCCGCTGCTCCCAGTCCGCGGCTGCGCGGTCGGCACGATCCGCCAGTTCGGCGAGCAGGGGCCTCAGGGTGCTGCGTTCGTCGGTGCGGCGGGTCATGCCCCCGATTTATCGGGGTTCGCGACCACGCCCGCAAGGTGTTTCCCGCGACCTTCGCGCCATCCATGCAGTCTGCGCGGGCGGGTCGGTGGCGGTGGGAGGGGAAACGGGACGCTCGAGTCAACGGGCGGCGGTGGGTGCGTCGACACACCCGGTGAAGGAGTCAATCATGCGCATCGGAGAAATGCTCGTCCGTATGGGCGTCCTCAATCGCGCGCAAGTCGAGGCCATCCTCGATGAGCAGCAGTCCGGCAACGAGGCTTTCGGCGCCATCGCCGAGCGACTGTTCGGCATCGCGCCCGACACGATCGAACGCGCCTGGATCGAGCAGACCCAGGAGCGCGCCACCATCTTCGACGCCGAACGGGGCATCGAGGACGAGGCGCGCGATCTGGTGGTGCGCCGCCAGGCCTGGCAGTTCGGAATCGTGCCCCTGCGCATCGATGACGGCTACCTGATCGCCGCGACGAGCCGGAAGCAGCTCCCGCGCGCGGTCCGCTTTGCCACCCGTGTTCTCGGAATGCCAGTGCAGTTCGAGATCGCGGAGGACGACGAGCTCTCGTCCTTGCTCGCGCACCAGTACCCGATCAGGGGCATGGACAAGAGCATCTTCGACGGCACAGCCTTCGCGGGTCTGTTCGGTCGCAAGGCCGCTTGACAGCGGGGCGGGTTCGGATACTCTTCCGCTCCCGCGAACAGCGGAGAGCCAAC
>CAIOCH010000583.1 GCA_903856525.1 uncultured bacterium
CCGTGGACGCCAGTCTCGCCACCGTGAAACTTGCCATCGCTGCGAAAGCCAATTTGCTCATCGTCCATCACGGATTATTTTGGTCGCCCGCACCCCGTGCGTCCCGCTGCACCGACGCTGCATCGACCTCGCGGATGCGCACATCGCCCATGGGCGCCAGCAGCGCCCGCACCGCATCCACCGCGGTCGGCGCCAGCGCCAGGCTGTCGCCGCGCAGGTTCGCGGCCACGATCGCGCCCGCATCCGACTGCCACAGTCCCGCGCGCGCCACCACCTCGGTGCTGCGGCCATCGGGGGAGACCGTGAGCGTCGCGCCGCCAGCGCCGCGCAGCACCGCATTCGGCTCGCCCACCATCACGTCACCCACCGCCACCTCGTTGTCGCCGGCCGCCATCTGGATGCCCGCCCGCACCAACTCCTGGAAGAGCGGCACCATCAGGGGCTTCACGGGCAGGTTGGTCCACGCGAGCTCGGGCGCGGCAGCGAACACCACCACCAGCCCCCGCGCCACTCGCCCATCGTCGCCACGCGGTGCCTGCGCCAGCACGAAGGGCGAGCCATCAGCGTTGGCCAGCACGATCTCGCCCCGGGCAAAGCCGCTGCACTCGACGGTCCTGCGCGTCTCGATGGGCGCCGACAGCGCCGACAGTTCGGGTCCGATCGAGGCAAGCAGCGACGATGTCATCGAGGAGGGCGCCTGTTCCTCCGCAAGCCGGATCGGAGGATCGCGGTCGACCGCCTCGGCCGACACGCGCACGGTCACGCCCAGCCGCGCGAAGACCGCCTGTCCCCACGACTGCGCCGTCGACTCACCCGCGGGCGTCACGATCACCACGCCACCGGCGCGGGCAAAGGCGCCGAGCGCATCGCACGCATCGGGCGACACGAGGTCGGGCCGCGCCAGCACCACCGCGTCGAGCCCGAGCAGCGCCCGCGCATCGCACGCCGACGGGTCGATGTCGCGCACGCGCATGCCCGATCCCGCGCCCGGCGAGAGCGCACGCGACGCCCACAGCGACGCGGGCACGCGCTCGAGGTCCGATGCATCGAGCGACACGCGCCGCCCCACCACGCCGATCTCGAGCTCGCGGCGCACATCGACCGCGGTGTACGCCGTGTTGCCCGGCGCGAGTCGGTCCTCGTCGATGGACACGGTCACGCCGATCCGGCGCGCATCGGCAGCGAGCCCCGCGGGCACCAGCTGGAAGTCGACCGTCGCCTCGGCCTGCCCCTTCTCCCACATCACCGCGCGCGCGGGCGGCTGCGACATGCCCTGCGCCACCGCGCGCACGAAGGTCTGACCCGCCTCGAGCGACGGACCCTCGCGCACGACGAGCGCCCGCACCAGCACCGCATCGCCCGCAGGCGCCGGCCGGGCATCGACGCGCGCCACGCGTACATCGGCGGGCACATCCTGCGCGGGCACCAGCGACAAGACCTCGATGCGCTGCGCGCCCTCGCGCGCCGCCACCGCCGCCGCGCCTTCCGCCACACTCGCGCGGCGGAACGCACTCGCCACCACGATGCGCGGCAGCTCGCCCGCGCCGCGGCCCGCCGCCTTCTCGGTATCGATCGTGGCCGCCGCGAACGCCAGTGCGCCGCGCAGATCACTCGCCATCTCCGACGGCTCCACCCGCGCCAGGGCCTGCTCGATGGCACCCGCATCGCTCGTGGGCGCCAGCGCCAGCTGCGGCGCTCCCGCCGCCAGCACCACGCCCACGCGGTCGCGCGCGCCGCCGGCCGATCCACCGCCCGTCGCGGCGCCCGCTTCGAGCACCGCCCGCCGCACCTCGTCGACCATGCGCTCGAGCTCGGTCTCCTCGCCCACGCGCAGCGCGCTCGTGGGGCCGTTGTCGACCACCACGATCACCAGCCGCCGCACCTCGCCCGAGAGCGCGCCGCCATCGAGCACGGGCACCGCGATCGCCAGTCCCGCCGCCAGCAGCGCCAGGCAGCGCAGGAGGAGCACCAGCCACTGCTCGAAGCGCAGCCGGCGGTTGGTGCGCCGCACCGCCTCGCGCAGCAGCTCCATGGCCGCCCACTCCACCGGCACGCGCCGCCTGCGGAAGAGCAGGTGGATGATGATCGGCAGCGCCACCGACGCCACGCCCGCCCACGCGATCGCGGGATGCAGGAAGCCCATCAGCCGCGCCTCCCGCTGAAGCTCATGCGACGGTCGAGCAGCGCCGCCATCACGGGACCGACCGATTCATGCGTGTCGCACACCAGCGCGTCGGCGCCAAAGGAGCGCGCCACGCGGTCGACCGACTCCACGTGCTCGCGCATGAGCGCCAGGTACGCCTCGCGCACCGCGCGCGGATCGGTCTCGATCGCCTCGCCGCCCTCGAGTCCCTCGAACCGCCCCGGCGCATCGAGGTCGAAGCGCAGCTCCTGGCGGTCGAGCGTCTGCACCAGCACGAGGTCGTGCCCACGGTGCGCCAGCCGCGCCACCGCCGAGCGCAGCTCGTCGACGGGCATGAGGAAGTCCGACACGACCACGAACAGCGCCCGGTTGGTCACGCGCGCCAGCATCTGGTCGATCGAGCGGCCGATCTGCGCGCGCCCCGCCACCGGCTCGCCGCTGAGCGCGCCCACGATGGCGCGCCACTGGTCGCGCTGGCTCGAGCGCTTCACTTGCGTGCGCACCTCCTCATCGAAGAGGCCGAGGCCCACGCGGTCGCCCTGCTGCAGGCACATGTACGCCATCGCCGCCGCCGTCGCCGTCGCGTGGTCGAACTTGGTCCACTTGCCCGTGCCACGGCTCGCGTCGGTGCCGCCCCAGCCCTTCTTCACCTCGAGCGTTCCAAAGCGCATCGACGCCGAACGGTCGACGAGCACCATCACATCGAGGTTCGTCTCCTGCACGTACCGCTTGACGTACAGCTTGTCGGTGCGGGCGAACACCTTCCAGTCGATCTGGCGGATGCCGTCGCCCGGCGCGTACTGCCGGTGCTCGGCGAACTCCACCGCCAGGCCCTGGTAGGGCGAGCGGTGCATGCCGCTCATCACGCCCTCCACGATCATGCGCGCCCGCAGCTCGAACGGCGCCAGCTGTGCCAGCGTCTCCGGCGCGAGGTACTGCTCCGCGCGCATCGCAGGTCGGTCGGTGGGCTGGCGCGGGTTCGCCACGGAGGTGCTCGTGATTCCTGTGAGGCCGGATGGAACGCCGGATCAGACGGTCGCGGAACGGTTCGGTCAGCGCGTCACCGCATCGAGCGCGCGCGACGAACCCTCGCCGCGCACCGCATCGAGGATGAGGCGCACGACATCGTCGCTCTTGACGCCATCGGCCTCGGCGTTGAAGTTGGTGACGATGCGGTGCCGCATGATGGGCAGGGCCACCGCGTGCACATGGTCGACGGTCGCGTGCGTGGCGCCCTCGAGGAGCGCCTTCGCCTTGGCGCCGAGCACCAGGAACTGGCTCGCGCGCGGACCGGCACCCCATGCGAGGTAGTCGCGGCAGACCTTGAGCGCCTGCCCCTCCTCGCGCACGCGCGTGGCGCGCACGATGTGGATGGCGTGCCGCACCACGTGCTCGGCCACGGGAATGTCCCGCACCAGCGCCTGCATGCGCAGGATGTCCTCGCCCGTGAGCACCGGCGAAGGCTCGGCCAGACCCGTCGAGGTCGTGCGCGACACGATCTCGATCTCCTCTGCCTCGCTCGGGTAGCTCACCTTGATGTTGAGCATGAAGCGGTCGAGCTGCGCCTCGGGCAGCGGATACGTGCCCTCCTGCTCGATCGGGTTCTGCGTGGCCAGCACGAAGAACGGCGCTGGCAGGCGGTACTGCACGCCGTTGGCCGTCACCTGCCGCTCCTGCATGGCCTCGAGCAGCGCCGCCTGCGTCTTGGGCGGCGTGCGGTTGATCTCGTCGGCCAGCACGATGTTGGCGAAGATCGGTCCCTTGACGAAGCGCAGGCCGCGCGAGCCCGTGACCTTGTCCTCCTGGATGACCTCCGTGCCGGTCATGTCGCTCGGCATGAGGTCGGGCGTGAACTGGATGCGCGAGAACTGGAGGCTGAGCGTCTTGGCCAGGCTCGACACCAGCAGCGTCTTGGCGAGGCCGGGCACGCCCTCGACCACGGCGTGTCCGCCGCAGAGGATGGCCAGCAGCGCCTGGTCGACCACTTCGTCCTGGCCCACGATGGCGCGGTGGATCTCCTCGCGCAGCCGGTCGACCGCCCGCCGCACCTCGCCAACCGCCGCAACGGGGTCTCCCCAGCTGGGCGAGAACGCGGGGGAGGACGGCTGGCGCGGCTGCTGGTCGTGGAGGGTGTGGGTGTCGGACATGAGGAGGGCTGCGGGGGAAGGGGAAGGCGGCGCACGGGGTGTGCGTCGCCGAGCCTGCGAGTATAGGGTTCCACGCGCTCCTGCCCGTCGGTTTGCATGCCCGAACTCCCCGAAGTCGAACATCTGCGCCGCTCGCTCGACCCCGTGCTGGTCGGCGCGCGGCTGCACGCCGTCACGGTGCGTCGTCGCTCGGTGATCGAGTGTGGTGCGCGCGATGGGCGCAGTCTGTCGCCGGCGCAGCGTCTTGCCGAAGCACTCCTCGTGGACCGCACCATCGTGGCCACGCACCGCCGCGGCAAGCAGATGGCGCTCGAAGCCGACAACGGCCGCGTGCTCGTGGTGCAGCTGGGCATGACGGGCAGCATGACCATCGAGGCGGATGCGCCGCCGCGCGGCATGGAGGCTAGGCATCGCCACGTGCTGTGGGACTTCTCGCCCGCGACGCCCACCGGCGTGCGCTGGAGGCTGGCGTTCCGTGATCCACGCCGCTTCGGTGGACTCACCGCGTACCCGAGCCTGCAGGCGCTGCACGGGGCATGGAAGTCGCTCGGACCCGATGCGCTCACCATCTCGGCCACCGACCTTGCGAACGCATTGCTGCGCACCAGGCGTCCCATCAAGGCGGCACTGCTTGATCAGGCGCTGGTCGCCGGCGTGGGAAACATCTACGCCGACGAGGGCCTGTTCGCCGCCCGCATCCACCCGCTGTGCCCAGCGGCGTCGATCGGAGCCGACCAGATCACGGAGCTCGCCAGGCACCTGCGCCGCATCCTCGGGAAGGCTGTCGCGCAGGGGGGCTCGACGCTGCGGGACTACCGCGATGCCTTCGGCCAGCCCGGGTCGGCCGTGCAGACGCATCTGGCCTACGGCCGCGAGGGGCTTCCGTGCGCCGTCTGCAAAGAAGCCCTCGTGGGGATCCGCGTGGTCGCACGTGCCACGGTCTTTTGCCCACGCTGCCAAGACTTATCCACAATGGTGGGGACAACCTTGTCGGTGAAAGACGGACCTCCCGTCCGACCACGACGCAGGGGCGGTAAGTGAGTCAATTCGACAGATTTTAGGCCACCCATTGGGGTGTCGACCGCACGGAGCGGTTCGGGTTCTGCAAGAGAAGGATGAAGAGAAATATCTCTTCCTACCTAGTAAAAGACCCTGTCGGTCGGTGGAGAACCGCTGATGTTCCTATGCAAGTATGCTTCGGGCATCGACTTACGTCGTCGGCCCACCACTGGAAACCTGACAACTCACTGTCGATTGCCGATGTGCCGTGACAACCCTTGGGTTGATGTCCCTCCCGGAAGTCTCCGTGGGGCCTCATCCCCAGACGAGCGCTGTCTATAACCGCCCCCGCAGGGACAGTCGCCAACAGGATTTCCACATGAGTATGCGGCCCGATCGGAGGGGTCCTGGCGGGCTCAGCGCTCGCTGCGCTGCAGCAGGTCCTGCTCGATGCGGCCGACCTCGGCCTGGAGCTTGCCGTCGAGCCCCGCCTTCTCCTCGATGGTGCGCACGGCGTGCATGACCGTGGTGTGGTCCCGGCCGCCGAAGTACCCGCCGATCTCCTCGAGGGAGAAACGGGTGTGCTTGCGGGCGAGGTACATGCACACCTGGCGCGGCATGGCAATGGACTTGTGCCGGCGCTTGGAGAGCAAATCGGTCAGTTTGACGTCATAGAAGCGGGTCACGCTCTCGATGATCGACTGGAGACTGGGGGCGTTGCCGCCGCGGCTGGCGCTTTCGCCGTCGATGGCCTGCTTGGCGAGTTCGAGCGTGATCGGTTGCCCGGCCGCCATCGCAAAGCCGCGGACACGGGTGAGCGCGCCCTCGAGCTCGCGGATGTTGGTGTCGACCTTGGCGGCGATGTAGGCGGGCACGTCGTCGGGCAGCGAGATGCCGTGCATCGCCGCCTTCGACTTGATGATCGACACCCGTGTTTCGAAGCACGGCCGCTCGATGCGGGCCACCATGCCGGCGGCAAAGCGGCTGGTGAGCCGCTCCTCGAGGTCGGGGATCTCGGTGGGGGCCGCATCCGAACTCAGGATGATCTGCTTGCCCAGCTGGTAGAGCGCGTTGAAGGTGTGGAAGAACTCCTCCTGCGTCTGGTCGTGCTTGGACAGGAAGTGGATGTCGTCGATGACCAGCACGTCGGCCGTGCGGAAGCGGTTGCGGAAGTCGTTCATGCGCCCCGCGCGGACCGCCTCGTGGAAGAGGTCCATGAAGGCGTTGCACGAGATGTAGCAGAGCCGCAGGTTGGGCTGCGCCCGCAGGAGCGACTGGCAGACGGCGTGCAGCAGGTGGGTCTTGCCCAGGCCCACGCCGCCGTGGATGAAGTACGGGTTGTAGGCGCGGCCCGGCTTGGCGGCCACGGCCTGCGCAGCCGCGTGGGCGAGACGGTTGCCCGGACCCACCACGAACGACTCGAAGGTGTAGTCGGGGCTCAGGAGCATCTGCTCGTCGAGCCAGGCGGGGCGTTCGCCGCCGTCGTCGGTGCCGGCCACCGCCGCAGCGCGGGTGTCGGATCCGCCCCGGGCGTCGGGCCTGCCGTTGGAGGCTGCGTCGAACTTGGCGTCGTCGTCGGGGCTCACGAAACGCACCACGAGCAGCCGCCCCGTCACATTCTGCGCCGCCTCGGTGAAGTGGGTGCCGCAGCAGCGCTGCAGGTAGCGCAGCTGCACGGGCTCGCGCACCACCAGGCGCAGCACGCCGTCGCGGATCTCCGATGGCTCGATGTCGTCGAACCAGTGCCGGCAGATGTCGGCATGGTTCTTCCGCAGGTAGTCGATGAGCGACTCCCGAAAGCCTGGTTCGATGCGCTGCATGCTGCCTCCGTCAAACACACGCGAAAGGTGGCGGTGAGGTTCCGTCGGCGCGCGACCTCGTTGGTCCGACCAGCGTGCGCTGATCGGGGTCGCGGCCGACGCGGACAAGCACGCGCCACCTGAACTGTTTTCCCTGAGGTCCGCTGCGTCCCACCGCACCGAGCCTCCCGACGGCGGATGTCCACCATGGGGGCGCGGACGATAGAGGTTCGCGCCCTGCCCGTCAACGCTTTTCCAGCAACCCCGCGCGGCGCGCTGCCAGCGCGGTTTTCGCGTGGTCGCGTCACTCGGCTGCCGTCGGATTTTCCACTTGACTTTCGGGCGCATCGTCCTTGGTGGCCACCTTGTCCTCGGTGGCTGCCGCCGCGCCTCCGCCCGCAGCGGCCTCTGCCGCCGACAGCTGCGCCTCGTAGCGTGCGCGGTTGGTGCGGTGGTCCATGAGCAGGTGGATGCGGCCGGCATGCTCGCCCGCGAGCTTCTCGATGCGCTCGCGCGCATAGTGGATGGTGGTGCGCCGCGAGACATGCACCAGCACGATCGCCTCGGCCTTCCACACCGGCAGCATGCGCACGATGTCGTCGATGTGCAGATGCATGCCCGTGCGCGCCCGATCGTTGTGGTCGGGCTCGAAGAAGGTGCACTCGGCGATCATGATCTTCGCATCGGCGAACTCGTCGCGCACCAGGAACTCGCCGGGCGCGGTGTCGCCCGTGTAGGCGACCAGCGGGATCTCCATCTGCCGCGTGATCTCCACGCCGCGTCCGCGCAGCTCGCGCAGCTTCTCCTGCGGCATGTCGCGGAACTCCTCCCTGAGCTTGCTGCGGCGCTCGAGCACCGCGAACCCGAGGCTGGGCACGGTGTGCCGCGTGGCCACGGCGCGCATGAGGATGTTGTTCTTGAGCTCGATGTCGCGCTCGGGCTCGAGCGCCACGATGTCGAACGGCGTGCGCTGGCGCTCGAGCGGCTCCCACGCGCGCATCATGCCGCGCAGCGCCTGCTCGAGCTCGGGGTGGCACACGCAGCGGCCCACGGGCGGCTTGGGCTTGCCGCCGTCGGCCTTGTCGGGCATGTGCGTCTCGCCGCCGATCTTCTGGAAGTAGCGCTGGCTGAACCAGTACGGCAGGCCGCCGAGATGGTCCATGTGCGCGTGCGACAGCGCGATCGTGGGCACGCTCAGCACGGCGCGGGTGCAGGTGCCGATGTCGAAGGCGACGTCGAGCTCGGGGATCTGGATGACGGTCTGTTCGCCCGCCACGCTGATGCCCTGCACGCGGTAGGGCGGGAGATACAGGAAGCCAAGCTGGCCCTCGCGGGCGGGTGGGCTGGGAAGCACGGGCGGAACTCCTTCGCCGACGCTTTCGCGCGGGCGGGATGCGGATAAGAGGACCCAAGGTAGGGCATGGCGCCGCGCGGGTCAACGACCTCGCGGGCTGTTCCGGTCGTGCCGACTGTGCGGGCTGCGGGGGTATCGGAACCCCGCGAGCGCCGCACCGCGACCAAGTGCGGCCGCCATGTGGACGATGGACGGCACATGGAAGACGCAGGTTTCACGCCGTTCCATGGGGACTCCGATCACGGCCACGCGCGTGATGCACACGCCGCCGGCGATGGCGGACACCGCATCCGTTCCGGATCCCACCGCGGCGAGATGGAGCCGGGCGACCGCATGCTGCGCCTGGTCGAGGACCTCGACTCGCGGCTGCGCGCACTGTGCGGCGTGATCGATGCGCGCGATGCGCAGGACATCCGCGAGCTCGCGCGCACCCTCGCCGCCACCGCGCGCGAGGAGGTCGAGTGCGATCTCGCCGGCCTCGAGTGCACCGGTCTCGAGGATGACGGCATGCTCGATGACGGACTGCTCGATGAGGTGGGGATCTCGGCGCTCACCGAGCGTGCCGAGGAACTCGTGTCGTTCTGCCGCATGGCGATCGACTCGGCGTGCGAGGCCGATCCCGACCATCCCGACATTCCATCGGATGGCGACCCGACGCAGGGTGACGACGCGTGAATCCGGCCGCGATCAACCCCGAGGCACGCCTGCGGGTGCCGCGCATCCTCGCCGTCGACGACAGCGAGCTCATGCACCGCCTGCTGCGCACCCGCCTGCAGCTCGAGCAGGTGGAGATCCACTGCGCCATCACCGGCGAGGATGGCCTGCGCATGGCCGACCAGCTGCAGCCCGAGGTGATCCTGCTCGACATCGACCTCGACGGCATGGACGGCTTCGAGGTGCTGCAGCGGCTGAAGGAGAATCCGCGCACCCGCGACATCGCCGTGATCTTCATCAGCGCCAGCTGCGAGACCATGGACCGCGTGCGCTGCCTCGACCTCGGTGCGGTCGACTTCATTCCCAAGCCGTTCGAGATGGCGGAGCTCAAGGCCCGCGTGCGCTCGGCCATCCGCGTGCAGCAGCTGCTGCGCATGCTCGCGCAGCGCGCGCAGCTCGACGGACTCACCGCGCTGTGGAACCGCGCCTACTTCGACCAGCGCCTGGCGGCGGAGTGCAGCGAGGCCCGGCGCCACGTCAAGCCGCTCTCGCTCGTGCTCTGCGACATCGACCACTTCAAGGGTGTCAACGACCGCTTCGGCCATCCCTTCGGCGACGAGGTGCTCGCGCTCTTCGCGACCATCCTCTCGGGTGGACGCGCCAGCGACATTCCCTGCCGCTACGGCGGCGAGGAGTTCGGCGTGATCCTGCCCGCCACCGCCATGCCCGAGGCCATCGAGGTGGCGGAGCGATTCCGCCGCGCGTTCGAGGAGCACCAGTGGCGCAGGCATCCCGACCTCGTGCTCACCGCCAGCTTCGGCGTGGCGGAGCTCGCGGCGCTGCCGCCCTCGGGACTGCCGCCCTCGGGACTGCCGGCCGATCTGCTGGCCAACGCCGATGCGGCGCTCTACGCGGCCAAGCGCGGCGGACGCAACCGCGTTTCGTCGTCGGCGCTCCCCATGGCGGCGTGATCCTGCGACAATCGCGGCGTGCCGAATCTCGTGGATCAAGCCATCTGCATCCGCCAGTGGGACTGGTCGGAGACGAGCCAGACCGTGAGCCTGTTCTGCAGGACGCACGGCATGCTGCGTGGGCTCGCCAAGGGCGCGCGGCGCGAGCGCGGCAGCTTCTCGGGCGGCATCGGTCTCCTCGCGCGCGGCGAGGTGGTGGCGGTGGTCAAGCCCGACCGCGAGCTGCAGACGCTCACGCAGTGGACGCTCCTGCAGATGTTCCGCAGGCCGCACGACGACCTCGAGGCCAACCTCTACGCACTGTCGATGGCGGAGCTGGTGCAGCGCTTCCTGCCCGTGGGCGCGCCGCACGAGGCCCTGTACGACGCGCTGCTGCGCGCGCTCGAGCACGTGGAGGCGGGCGAGCAGCCGGCACCGGAGTTCCTGCGCTTCTTCTTCCTGCTGCTGCGCGAGACAGGCCACGAGCCGCGCACCGAGGCGGAGGACATCCCTCCGTCGTGCCTGGCGTTCGACCCGGTCGATGGCGGACTCGTCGACTACCGCGCCCATGCGCGCGCCTGGCGCATGCGTCCCGAGACCGCCATGACCCTCGCGCATGTGGCGCGCGGCGAGCCGCCCGAGCTGTGCGACCCCGACGCGATCGACCGTGCCATTCGCCTGCTTATCGCCTATGCCCGCACGATCGTGCAGGACGACCTGACCACGATCTCGCTCGCGGTGGAGCCGCGCCTGCGGAAACGCGCAAATCGGGAAGAAACCTGAACGAAACGCCATGGCGGCTGCGGCTCCGCTGAACAGCGGCGCGCGGCACGCCGATGCAAGTGGGACATGTCCCAGGCATCCCTCGAACGCGTGCTCTGTTCCCCGAATCTCCCGACGCTGCCCGTCGTGGCGATGCGCGTGCTCGAGCTCACCGCCAAGCCCGATGCGTCGCTGCGGGAGATCGCGGCGGTGATCGAGAACGACCCCGCGATCGCGTCGAAGGTGATCCGCACCGTCAACTCGAGCTTCTACGGGCTCACCCGCCGCTGCGGCTCCATCCAGCAGGCGCTTGCGTTCCTGGGGATGCAGACGGTCAAGGCCCTCGTGCTGGGGTTCAGCCTCGCGCGCTCCATCGACGGTGGTGGCGACGACGAGGTGAGCTTCGACTTCCTGAGCTACTGGCGCCGCTCCATCTACTCGGCGGCCGCGGCGCGCGAGATCGCGCTGCTGCACCGGCGCTGCGACCCCGACGAGGCATTCATGGCGTCGCTGGTGCAGGACCTCGGCATGGTGGCGCTGTGGCGCGCGTACGGCGACCGCTACCTGCAGGCCATCGACCTCACCAAGGGCGACCACCGTCGCCTGTGCGCCATCGAGCAGCGCTCGTTCGAGACCGACCACGCCATGGTCGGCGGCGAGATGGTGGCGCGCTGGCGCTTTCCCGACGAGATCGTGGGCGCGGTGCGGAGCCACCACCGTTCGTTCGAGGCCGATCCGCACGCGGCGATGCTCGCGCGCACGGTCGAGCTCGCGGGCACGGCCGCCGCGGTGCTCACGCAGCGCTCGGGCGAGACGGAACTCTCTCGCTTCCGCCGCGACGGACAGGACTGGTTCGAGCTGCGGCCCGCGCCGCTCACATTGCTCCTGCAGCGCATCGCCGACCGCGCCGACGAACTCTCGCAGGCATTCGGACTCGACACGGGTGCCTCGCCCGACGTCGACGCCATCCTCGACAAGGCCGCGCGCATCAAGCGCGAGCAGCAGCTCGCCGAGCCCGTGATCGAGGGCGACGCCTGCGATGTGGTCGAGCACGGCACCCTCGATGTGTCTGCGATTCCCGACGCGCGCGCCTTCGGCGGCGACCTCGAGCGCACCTTCATCGAGCGCGGCCGCCGCGCCGGCATCGGCGTGCTGCTCATCGGCATCGATCGCGCGCGCCAGGTGCAGGACGCGTTCGGCGCCCGCGCCGTGGAGGCCGCCATGACGCACACCTTCTCCAAGGTGCGCGAGTGCGCGCCGTCGTCCACCCGCATCTACCGCTTCGTGGGCGCGGAACTCGCGGTGCTCGTGCCCGAGACCGAGATCGACGACCTCTGCCGCCTCGCCGAGTCGATCCGCCGCACGCTGGCCACGCATCCCGTGCCCTACGAGCACGCGAGCATGCGCTCGTTCCCCGCGACGGTGTCGATCGGCGCCGCGATCTACGAACCCACCAGCGAGATCAGCGGTGGCTCCGGCATCGCCACGCCCGACCAGCTCGTGAGCGCCGCCATGTTCGCCCTCGCCGCCGGCCGCCGCGCCCGCAACCGCGTGGTGGTGTTCCGCCGCGAACTCACGGCGTGAGTGGTGTGTCCGGCCCTACCGATCGCGCGGCGCTTCACTCGTCGCCGTCTGCATCATCGGCGTCATCAGCGCCCTCATCGGCGCCCTCTTCGGGCATGACGACGACCTTGACCGTCGGCACCAGCGGGAAGCGCGCGCAGCACGTGCGGATCTCGTCGATGGTCACGCGCGAGATGCGCTCCACCTCGGCCTCGAGCGGGATGTACTCGGCGCCGTAGCCCCACAGCGTGCCCAGGCGGAACATGCGTCCATTGGGCCGTTCGCTCGCGGCCGCCGCGCCAGTGGCGATGCGGCTGCGTGCGCGCAGCAGGTCGTCGTCGGTGAGCGAGGCCACGAGCGCATCGAGCTCGCGCCGCAGGATCGCCTCGATCTCGTCGACCTTGTCGGGGTCGCACACGGCGAACAGCGTCGAGTCGCCCGTGCCGTCGTGCCCGTCGTAGCTCGCGCTCGCCTCCTCGGCCAGGCCCGTCTCGACGAGCGCCCAGTGCAGCCGCGATCCGTCGCCGCCGCCGAGGATGTGCATGAGGATGCCGGCGGCGTAGCGCAGGTCGTCCTGGATCGATGGCGCCGGCATGGATAGCAGGATGTACGCGCGCGCCGTGTTCTTGAGCGTGAGCGTGGCGCTCGCGTGCCCGGGCGTCCACACCGTGGGCGAGCGGCTCGGCGTCGCGGGAGCCCAGTGTCCGCACAGCTGCTGGGCGTCGCGCACCAGCCGGTCGAAATCGAGGTTTCCCGCGGCCACCAGCACCGTGTTGTCAGCCGAGTAGCGGGCGGCGAAGTACGCCCCCATCTGCTCGCGGGTGAGCGCGCCGACCGACTCGCGCGTGCCGAGCACGCGGTGCGACAGCGGATGGCCCGCGTAGAGGTGCTCCATCATCGCCTCGTAGCCCACCCAGAACGGCTGGTCGGCGTACATGGCGATCTCCTCGAGGATCACGGCCTTCTCCTCGTCGAAATCCTCGCTGCGCAACGCGGGCCGCAGGATGTCGGCCAGGATCTCCAGCGCCTCGCCCGTGCGCTCGGGAAGCACGTGGGCGTGGTAGGCGGTCAGCTCGCTCGTGGTGAAGGCGTTCTGCGACGCGCCCAGCTCGTCGAAGTCGCGGTTCACATCCTCGGCCTTCCGCTTGGCGGTGCCCTTGAACATCATGTGCTCGAGGAAGTGCGAGACTCCCATAAGTTCGGTCGGCTCGTCGCGCGCGCCCGTACGGACGAAGAACCCGAGCGCCGAGGTGTGCGCCGAGGGGTCGATCTCGGCGTGGATCTCGAGCCCGTTGGGCAGTCGCGCAGTGCGGTGGACGATGGCGGGGGATTGCATGGGCGGGAGAGTCTACGGGAACATGGCTTCCCGCACGGCGGATCTCCTACACTCTCCCTTCCCATGGTCTCCTCCCGCGAGCACGAGTCCGATCCTTCGAGCCAGAGCTCCGCGGCGAGCACCCCCTCGCCCGAGGCGCTCGCCCGCACGCTGGCGCGCCATCCACGCCCCCTCGGCGGCGACACGCAGCGCGCCGCGGGCGGTTCGATGCTCGACCTCACGGCCCAGGTGATCAACAACCGCGAGACGCCCGTCCACCACCTGCGCATCCAGCGCAAGCCCGACTGGCTGCGCGCGCGCGTGCCCGGCGGCGAGGGCTACGAGCGGCTCAAGGCCATCATCGACGAGCACAAGCTGCACACCGTGTGCCAGGAGGCGTCGTGCCCCAACATGGGCGAGTGCTGGGGCCGCGGCACCGCCACCATCATGATCCTGGGCGACGTGTGCACCCGCGCCTGCGGCTTCTGCAACATCAAGACGGGCAAGCCGCCCGTGCTCGACCTCGACGAGCCCCGCCGCGTGGCCGAGTCGCTCAAGCTCATGAAGCTCAAGCACGTGGTCATCACCAGCGTCAACCGAGACGAGCTCGCCGACGGCGGAGCCGCGGTGTGGGCCGAGACGGTGCGGCGCGTCCACGATGCGTGCCCCGACATGTCGGTGGAGATCCTCGTGGGCGACTTCCAGGGCGACGAGAAGGCCATCCAGACGGTGTGCGATGCGCGCCCCGAGATCATCTCCCACAACATGGAGACGGTGCGGCGCATGCATCCGGCCGTGCGCCCGCAGGCCAAGTACGAGCGCTCGCTCGCCGTGCTGCGCCAGTTCAAGCAGAGCGGGCTCGTGACCAAGACGGGCATCATGGTCGGCATCGGCGAGCACGACGACGAGGTGCTCGGGCTGCTCGACGATGTGCGCGCGGCGAGCGACGCCGACATCATCACCATCGGCCAGTACCTGCAGCCCACGCGCAACCACCTGCCCATCGACCGCTGGGTCCACCCCGACCAGTTCGCCATGTACCGCCGCGAGGCGCTGGCGCGCGGATTCAAGGTGTGCGAGAGCGGCCCGCTGGTGCGCTCGAGCTACCACGCCGAGGAGCAGGCGGAGATGCTGTCGGGCGCGGCGCGCGAGACGCACGAGTCGATGCGGACGCTGCTGTCGAAGGCGCGCGACGCGCGGTGAGGGTCCGCGGAACGGGGAGGCTGGATGCGCGCTTCCCGCGTGTTCCGCGTTCCGCAGCACGGTCCGCGTCCTGTCGCTGCGATCAGTGACCCGATGTGGAGGCCGATGCGTTGGTGGAGGACTCGGACGCCGCTGCTGCGACGACCGCGGGCTTGATGGTGATCGGTGCCACGGCGGGAACCTGCGTTGCGCGCTGCGCGAGCCACCAGGCGACGGGCGTCCACAGCACGAGCGTGATCGCGACGAGCCCCACGATGGTGCGGGCCGCGGGTGGCAGTGCGCGCGTGGGTGCGGCCGCCACCTGCAGCGGCAGGCGGGCGCAGGCCATGAGCAGCTGCACCGCGCGCGATGGTCCCGCGGGCGCGGGTTGCGATGCGGTCGGTTCCGGCTTGGCCTCGATGGTGGTGGTCATCGTTGCGGGGCTCAAAGGGTGTGCGGGAGCTTCATGGACCGGAGCCGACACCACGGTCGGCGCAGCCTCATGCACGGCACCGTGGGTGACCCGTGTCTCCGTCGCGGTGGACACGATGGGTGTGGCGTCGAGGTGCGTCGGATCCGCGCTTCCAGCAGCTGGCTCGACGGCGGACCCATCGATGTTCGTGGATCGGGCGCGATCGCGGTTCTCGCGCGGGATGTCGGGCGAGATGGCGCGCGCGGAACCCTCGAAGGCGGGCACGGGGTTGGTGACCACGGCAGGGGTACCGCCCGGTGGCGCGAACGATGGGCGCTCCACGCGGCTCGTGCCGAAGGCCTCGATGAGGGCGCGGTTGATCTCCTCTTCCTGCCCCGACAGCGCCCGTTCGTCGAACACCGAGCGCAGCGCGCCGTCGATGTCGCCGTCGGCGTTGCGGAGGAGCGCGTCGGCGTCGTCGGCAAGCGCGGCGTCGATCTCGCGCAGCAGGGGATCGATCGGCTCGGCCTCGAGGGCTGCGGCGCGGATGTCGGGTGTCGTGGCAGTCGGTTCGTCGGTCGCGGCCGACGGTGAGGATGTCGGCACGGGCCCGGCTTCCGACCCAGGCTCGGATGCAGGATCGGGCTCCGTCATGGCCGCCGGCGCGAGGCTGGCAGGGGCCGGCTTCGGCTGGGGCGAGGTCGACGCCTCGCCACCATTGAGCAGCGCCTCGATCTGCCGCT
Organism: uncultured bacterium; assembly: GCA_903856525.1. Taxonomy (GTDB): domain Bacteria; phylum Planctomycetota; class Phycisphaerae; order Phycisphaerales; family SM1A02; genus QWPT01. The sequence continues at coordinate 16,024 of CAIOCH010000583.1, forward strand.
GCATCTCGGCGAAGTCGTTCGACTCAGGCTGACTGGGCTCGGTGTCGTCGTGCTGCATGGCGCTCGGTTCCGCGGATTCCGGGTGTTCCGATATCGGCCGCGGGAGGGGGCGCCTCGACCAAATCGCGGCGACGCGCCGCGGAACGGGCTGATTCGGTGGCAATCCCTGCGGGGTTCCCATCTGCGCCGCCCCCGACTTTCCCGCGCGGCCGGTTCACGCGACAATCTCCCCATGCGACTTCCGACGGCCCTCCTGTCCATCGTCCCCTCCATCGCACTCGTCTGCCCCGCCACCGCGGCGGACATGCCCGCCGACGCCATCGCGCGCAACCTCGACAAGGCGGGCAAGAATCGCGCCGAGATCGAGCGATTCCTCGCGCGCTACGAAGGCTCCGACGACGCCCAGAAGCGCGACGCCTCGCGCTGGCTGGTCGCCAACATGGATGGTCACGGCTTTGCGCTCATCGAACTCACCGCGTCCGACGGCACGCGCCTGCCGTTCGACGCACTCGACTACAAGTCGCTCGGCGAGGCCAAGGCCGCGCTCGACGCCATCGAGGCCACGCATCCCGGGTGCGACTTCAAGCGCATCCGCTTCGACAGCGACCTCGAGCACGCGAGCGCCGACTTCCTGGCCGCGCATCTCGAGGACGCGTTCACCACGTGGCGCACCATGCCGTGGTCGAAGTCGATCCGCTACGAGGTGTTCCGCGACTGCATCCTGCCGTACCGCGGCAGCAACGAGCCGCTCGGCCTCTGGCGCGAGCCGGCGCGGCGCAGGCTCGCCGAGCTGTGCGCGGCCAACCAGGGCGAGACCGACGTGCGCGCCTTCGGCGAGAAGGTGCGCGCGGCCGCACATCCGTGGACCGGCTTCACCGACCTCTTCTACCTGCACCCCACCGACCAGAGCTACGCCGAGATGTGCGAGCGCAGGCTCGGTCGATGCGAGGACATCACCAACATGGTGTCGTTCGGCATGCGTTCCGTTGCCGCGATGTGCGCCAGCGACTACACGCCGTGGTGGGCCGCGAGCGACAACAACCACGCGTGGGAGGTCGTCCTCGACGCCAACGGCGAGGGCCGCGCCGGACTCGCGGGGCGCGCCGCCAAGGTGTATCGCAAGACCTTCGCGCACCAACCCGCGAGCCTGGCCGCCATCAAGCGCGACGACGAGGTCGTGCCCAGGTGGCTCTCCACCTCGCACTACGTCGACGTCACCGCGCAGTACCAGCCCGTGAGCGACGTCGCGGTCGACCTCGCGGCGGTGCCCGAGGGCGCGCGCTACGCGTACATCGCGGTGTTCAACGGCGGCTCGTGGAAGCCCATCCACTGGGCGCCCATCGAGGGCGGGCAGGGCGTCGCGCGCGCCGTGTTCAAGGACATGGGCCGCAACATCTGCTATCTGCCCATGTACCACATCGCCGGCGCCGACCGACCCGCGGGAGATCCGTTCGTGGTCGATGCCGATGGCGTGGTGCATCCGCTCGCCGCGCGCAGCGCCGGGGGGACCACGCTCGTGGCCACCACCACCAAGCCCGAGATCACCGATCCCGACACAGGTGCGCTGCGCGTGCGCACGCAGGTCAAGCCCGATTCGGCGTACGAGCTCTTCGTGTGGAAGGGTGGCGTGTGGACCCCGGTGGGCCGCATCGAGCGCAGCGAGAATGGCCACGCGTTCGAGGGCCTCCTCGGCGATGGCCTCTACTGGCTCGTCGAGGACGGCTCGGAGAAGCTCGAGCGCATCTTCACCGTCGACGGCGGCGCGCAGGTCTTCTGGTGACGAACGCGACGTCCGTGCAGCCCGCGATCGAGCTCATCGTCAATGTCGACGACCTCGGCCTGCATCCCGCCGTGCGGCGTGCGGTCGAGGAGTGCGGCGCGGCGGGCACGGTCACGAGTGCGAGTGCGCTGGCGAATGGCCCCGACCAGGACGCGCTGCGCCCGTCGTATCCCGGCATCTCCCTCGGGGCGCATCTCAACATCGTGCGTGGCGCCCCGCTGTCGCCGTCGCGGGAGGTGCGTTCGCTGGTGGGC
>CAIOCH010000584.1 GCA_903856525.1 uncultured bacterium
CTCAAGACGCTCACCGAGGAGCGTCGTTTCGACGAGTCGCTCACGCGCATCGCCGAAACGCTCAACAAGTCGGCGCTCGAGCCGGCCGCATCGGCCCGGTGACCTCGGCAGGTGCATGCGGGAACGGACCAGCGGCGGCACCCTCGGGTGCCGCCGCTGTCGTTGGTCCTGTGTGCACGGCACGTGCCACCCAGTGCCAGGCACCGGGCGGCACGTGCCGTGCACCGCCTACAGGGCGAAGGGGTAGGTGTCGGGGGTCGCTGCCACCATCGCTGTGGCGAGAGGCTCGACCGCGTTCGTCTCGTCGATCCAGATCCACTCGTCGAACTGCATGGGGAGCGAGGCCTGGAAGTAATGGCTGACGAGCTCGGTCTCGGGCCGGTAGATCACGCCGATGGCGCGCTCGAGCCTCGGCTCGAGCAAGCCGGTCCGGACGGCGAGGGCGTGGGGCTTGCGGAGGGGCAGGAAGAACGCCGTCTTCCCCGTCTGATGGCAGAGATGCTCGTAGCTGTCGACATGGGCGGGCCGGATCTCCTTGCGCTCCATGGCGCCATCCCAGTTGGACGCCGCAGCCACCGTGCCGTGGTCCGTGCCAAAGCCGATGGCGTAGGCCCGGTCTCCGAACTTCTCGCGCACCAGCTGCCCGAGGTTGAGCTCGCCGTGCATGGCCATCTCGGTGGCCGTCGCGTTGCCCACGTGCGAATTGTGGGCCCAGACCACGGCCCGCGACTCGGGTCCGCGGTGCTCGAGCAGTGCCAGCAGCGTCTCGTACATGTGCCGATCGCGCAGATTCCACGACTCGCGCGAGCCGCGGTACACGGCGCGGTAGTAGCGCTCTGCCTCGGTCACCACCGTGGCGTTGCGCGCGGCGTCGAAGAACTGGTCACCATCCGCCTTCGAGTAGCGCAGCCGTTCCTCCAGCAGCGACTTGAGCGCGTCGAGGGCTTCCCGCTCGCACCCCGAGAGGCGGCCGGCGGTGACGGCCCGTCCGTAGACCGCCGGTTCGCGCTCCCAGGGGGTGAAGCACGAGTAGAGCTCCCGCGCCTTCTCGGCGGCGAACGGGTCGACGCGGTCGAGGAAGTCGATCACTGCGCCGATCGAGTTGTTGAGGCTGTAGATGTCGAGTCCGTGGACGCCCGCCTTGCGCGCGGCATCGGGTTCGGCGCGATTGCGCCGCTCGAGCCAGGCCACGAACTCCTCCATCTCGCGGTTGCGCCACATCCAGGTGGGAAACCGCGAGAACATCGGCTCGCGCAGCGGACTCGCGGCGCGGGCGCGCACGCGCCGGTCGATGGCGGCCGTGTCGGGCCAGTCGGCCTCGATCGCCACGATGTTGAAGCCCTTGCGGGCGACGAGCGCCTGGGTGATGCGGGCGCGCAGCCGGTAGAACTCGCTGGTGCCGTGCGTGCTCTCGCCGATGAGCACCACGCGCGCCGTCCCGATCCGGTCGAGGAGCGGGTCGAGTGGCGCATGATCGATCGAGTCGAAGGGCTCGCTGCCCTCCACGATGAGCGCCTCGAGCCGCTTTGCCTCTCGGGCGCCGAGGCGAAGCGGGCGTTGGGCGCGGCGCTCCGCCACGTGCGCGCCGTCCGCCGACCAGCCCTCGCTGCCCACGAGCGGCACGAACTGCACCGCGCCGAGCGAGGTGCGCTCGTAGTCGTGCTCTCCCGTGCGCACGATGAGCAGCAGCTCCTGGGAGCGCGGTTCGGTGCCCACGGGGATCACCAGGCGGCCCCCCTGTGCGAGCTGCGACAGCAGCGTCGCGGGCACATCGGGACCGCCCGCGGACACGATGATCGCGTCGAACGGGGCACGGTCGGGCCATCCCAGCGTTCCGTCGCCATGCATCACGTGCGTGTTGCCGTACTCGAGCGCCTCGAGTCGGGCCGTGGCGAGCGCCGCGAGCGACGCGTGCCATTCGATGGCGTGGACATCCTTGGCCATGCGCGAGATCACGGCGGTGGCGTAGCCCGAACCCGCGCCGACCTCGAGCACGCGGTCGTTCGCACCGATCCGCGCAGCCTCGAGCATGAGCGCCACGATGTACGGCTGCGAGATCGTC
>CAIOCH010000585.1 GCA_903856525.1 uncultured bacterium
CGCGCGGACCTTCGCCGCGGTCGTGACCGCGCTCGCTTCCGCGAAGAAGCCGCTCTCCCAGCTCATCGCTCCCTGCGTGCGCTACGCCCAGTCGGGCGAGCTCAACTTCGAGAACGAGGACAAGCTCGGCGCACTCGCGGCGCTCAAGTCCGCGTATCCGAAGGCCAGGACCCACGAGCTCGACGGCCTCTCCATCGACGCCGGCGACTGGTGGGCGAACATCCGCCTGTCGAACACCGAGCCGCTGCTGCGCCTCAACCTCGAGGCCCGCGACCGCAAGACCGTCGACGCGAAGGTCGCGGAGGTGTCCAAGTACCTCGGCCACCGCGTGGCGCACTAGATTTGAGCGCTCGCAGCTGCGGCTGCTCGCTTTGGTGTTGTGTTCGTCCGTGGTTTGAGCGCTCGCGGCTGCGGCTGCTCGCTTTGGTGTTGTGTTCGTCCGTGGTTTGAGCGCTCGCAGCTGCCGCTGCTCGCTGTGGTGGTGAGTCGGGCGAGTGAATCGCCTCGGCTCGCGGGCATGCCTTCCGCGGAGCGCCGTGATGCACCCGCAGCGGCGACCTCTCATTCTCCCGGAATCACCGTCGAAGCGATCGACCCCTGCCACGGGCTCGACGCGCTCGCGTGCAGCTTGCGGCCGATGCGGCCGCTGCGCACGCCGTGATATCCGCTCTCGAGCGCGAGCCTCATCGCATGCGCCATGCGCACCGGGTCCTGCGCGTGCGCGATGCCCGTGTTGAGCAGCACGCCGTCGGCGCCCAGCTCCATCGCCAGCGTCACGTCGCTCGGCGTGCCCACGCCCGCGTCGACGATCACGGGATACGACGGATCGCCGCCCGCCGCCGCGTCCTTGAGAAGCTCCAGGATCAGCAGGATGTTCGCTGGATTCGCGATGCCACGCCCCGACCCGATCGGGCTCCCCGCAGGCATCACGCTCGCCGCGCCCGCGTCGCGCAGCCGCACGGCCATGATCGGGTCATCGCTCGAGTAGCAGAGCACCGTGAAGCCGTCCTTCACGAGCTCGCGGCACGCATCGAGGGTGCCCACCGGATCGGGCAGCAGCGTCTTGCGGTCGCCGAGCACCTCGAGCTTCACCCAGTCCTTGCCCGGATTGTCCACCGAGTCGAGGATCTCGCGCCCGAGCCGCGCCACGCGCACGGCGTCCTCCGCGCTGAAGCACCCCGCGGTGTTCGGCAGGATCGTGTAGCGCGCGAGGTCGAGATGGTCGAGCAGCGAGCGCCCCTGGGCGTCGACAAGCCGCTCGCGACGCACGGCGACGGTGACCGCATCGCAGCCGCTCGCATCGAGCGCGCGCTGCATGGTCTCGTAGTCGCGGTACTTGCCCGTGCCGGTCACCAGGCGGCTCTTGAGCCGAAAGGCGCCGATGGCGAGCGGGGGGATCGCGAAGGATGTCGTGGTGCGGGCGGCGTCGCCCGCCGTTGAACCGGCATGGAAACCCGTCGTGTCGCTCGCGTCGTGCATCGTCTTTGCCATGATGGAACTCCCTTACCCGCCTCCCACCAGCGTCACGATCTCAATGCGGTCGCCGGCCGCGACCACGCGCGTCACATGCTCCCGCCGCGCGACGACGGCGCGGTTGACCTCGACGGCGTAGGCGCGCGCGTTCGGCATCGTCCTCGCCACGAGGTCCGCGAGAGTCGTGCCCGCGCCAACCGTGGCGGGGGAGCCGTTCAATTCGATCGTGATCTCGGTGGATTCGCTCACGGATCGCGATCCTACGCGCTGCGGGCGTGGCATACACTCCGACCGCCTCCGAAATCGCACCATGCAGCCGATCCGCCGCATCCTCCCCGTCCTGCTCGCCGCCGTCACGGCCGCGCTGTCCGGCTGCGCCGACCCAACCTACGACACATCCACGCCCGACAAGCTGCTCGACGCCGTGCAGAAGGCCGTCCAGGACGGGCGCCCCGAGGACCTGCCTCAGTTCATCGAGATCCAGGCCCGTGAGATCCAGTTCGACGACGGCGTCACCGAGGCGAGCGCGATCGGCGACGTCAAGGGCAAGCTCTCCGACATGCTCGGCCAGCTCGGCCGCGTGTCGCGCAAGCTCAAGGAGCGCTTCGCCAAGGACCTGTCGAAGAAGACGACCGAGGTCGACCGCCTGTCCGACCGCTTCGGCTTCGGTCCGATCGTCGAGCGCGCGGTGACCGACCCGTTCGCGTTCCTCGACGAGTCGCGCGCCAAGCTCACGGCCGAGGACCTCGGAGACGGTACCGCGGCGCTCCTCTATAGCGGCAACCCCGTCGCCGGCGGCTTCGTGGCCCTCGTCGAGGCCGACGACGGTTGGCGCGTGACCGTGCCGCTCGAACTCGTGCAGTCGAACGAGTACTGGCCGCAGACCCGCCACGAATGGGCTGTGCTCGCCAGCCTCCTGCTCGGCGTGGAGAACTCGCTCACGATGTTCGAGAAGGAACTCGACCAGGGCAAGTTCAAGACCCTCGACCAGGCAAGCGAACGCGTCGGCCGCCTCCTCGGCGAGAGCGTGATCGTGCAGAGCGTGATCTACGCGTCGATGAAGGACAAGCGCTGAGGCCGCGGCGGGCCCGGGCGTCCGCGGGCGTCGCGGGTGGAGCGTCCCGCGCCCCGGACCTCACGGGAACATCAGTTCGGCCGCGGCCAGCAGCGGCACCAGGATGCCGACCGACCAGGCCATGTAGCCGAAGAAGCTCGGCATCGCGACGCCCTCGCCCTCGGCGATCGCCTTGACCATGAAGTTCGGGCCGTTGCCGATGTAGGTGTTCGCGCCCATGAACACGGCGCCGAGCGAGATCGCGGTGAGCAGGTCGGTGCGGATCATGCCGCCGGCGACCGCGATGTACGCCTCGTCGGGCACCTGCGGCAGCGTCTTCGCGATCTCGAAGAACACCACGTAGGTCGGCGCGTTGTCGAGGAAGCTCGAGAGCGCGCCCGTCACCCAGTAGAAGGCGTACGGCGACGAGATGCCGAGGTCCGCGCCCTTCGCCGAGAGCACCGCCAGCGGCGTCTGCATCGCGATGAAGATGCCGATGAAGATCGCCGCGACCTCGATGATCGCCCCGAATTCGAATCGGTTGGCCTGCCGCACGCGCCGCGGCGTGAGCGCCCAGCTCGCGGCCGCCAGCGCCAGGAGCAGTCCCTCGCGCGCGAACGCGGGGGCGACGATCGCGGTGCCCGGGATCGCGCTTCCCGGGACGATCAGCGCCACCGCGGCGATCGCGAGCGCGAGCAGCGGGATGTTCGCCATGCCCTCGATGCGGAAGCGGCGGTGGTCGTCGGCGGCCTGCACCTCGCGACGCTCCCTGCGGTGGAGGACGGTGTCGATCGCGGCGTAGGCCGCGAGCAGGAGGCCGTTCACGAGCAGCCATTCCTTCCACAGCGAGAGCGTCCACCCGAACGGGACGCCCCGCAGGTAGCCCATGAACAGCGGCGGATCGCCGATCGGCAGCAGGCAGCCGCCGCAGTTGCACACGATGAAGATGAAGAACACCACCGAGTGCGCGCGGTACTTGCGTCGGCGGATCGACTCGAGCAGGGGGCGGATCAGCACCATCGCGGCGCCGGTCGTCCCGACGAAGCTGGCGATGAGCGCGCCGACCGCGAGCAGCGAGAGGTTCTCCCGCGGATGTCCGTCGAACGGGGTCTCGATCCGCAGGCCGCCCGCGATCACGTAGAGCGCGAACAGCAGGCTCATGAACGGCAGGTACTCGGCCGGGACCGCATGGTGCAGCGCGTTGCCGACGCCGATCGCGCCCGCGTCGAAGCCGATGTAGGCGAGCGCGAGTCCCGCCGCCGCGAGCGACACGATGTAGCGGTTCAGGTTCGAGTGCCACCAGTGCGCGACGGCCGGCAGCAGCGGGAACACCGCGATCGCGCCCAGCAGCAGGGCGAACGGCAGGGTGCCGATCCACCAGGTTCCGGACACCGCGCGCGGCGCGACCTCGCCGTGCGGCGCGAACAGCAG
>CAIOCH010000586.1 GCA_903856525.1 uncultured bacterium
ACGGGCTCGACCGACGCGCCGAGCAACGACAACCTCGACAGCTACGCACCGTGAGTGTGAACGGGAGACCATCCATGCTCCACGACCGACCGAGCCCATCACCCCGCACGCGCGCCGCGTTCACCATCATCGAGCTGGTGGTGGTGATGGGCGTGATCGGCATCCTCGCGCTGCTCACCACCATCGGTGCGCGGCGGCTCACCTCGGGCTCGCGGCTCGCGGCGGCCACCAACGCCGTCACCAGCGCGCTCGGCAACGCCCGCGCCGCGGCGATCAAGGACAGCGAGGTCACCGGCGTCGTCTTCCGCCCCGTGTGGAATCCGCTTCGTCCGAACATCCCGCAGCGCGTGGAGATCATCACCATCCGCTCGACGGGTGAGCGCGCGGCATTCGGCGCCACCAGCATCGGCCTCCGCATGGCCGAGCGCTTCCGTCCCGTGCAGGGCATTCCCGCGACCGTGCTGCCCGAGGGCGTCAAGGTGGCTGGTCCGATGTACGACCCGCCGGGCAACTTCGGCTCCATTCCCGCGGAACTCGTGTACTCGACGCAGATCGAGCTGCCCCTCGCGGCGGCCTGCGGCGAGAGCATCGAGTTCAACCGCGTGATCGCCGTGCTGTTTGGACCGAACGGCGAGTTCCTCACCCGCGCTCCGAGCTCCTCGATCGACGAGCAGAAGTGCTACGTCGACTGGAACGACAACGGCGGCCTCGCCAATCCGCCGGCCGATCCGCAGGATGTGCAGCTGGGCGCCTGCGCGTCGGGCCTGTTCGAGCAGTTCTGGCTGCAGGACCACCCCGACGACGAGTGCAACCTGATGTTCGTGCCGTTCCTGTCGGTGTATGACGACAAGGCCGCGCGCGAGATCAAGGGCACCAACTGGGGCGTCGATGCCAACGTGCTCACCGAGCTCACCGGCCCCAGCGGCTACATCGCCCAGTTCGGCGACCGCATCACCTTCAACCGCTTCAGCGGCCTGCCCGAAAGGAAGGTGCGCTGATGCGTGCCGCCCACCGCACCGCCGGCTTCTCGCTCGTCGAGATGCTGCTCGCCGTGTTCATCCTCGGGATCGGCGTGATCTCGATCTCCGCGCTCTTTCCCGCGGGCATCGCGCTGCAGCGCCAGGCCACCGACGACACGGTCGGTCCGATCGTGGCCAAGAACGCGTTGGCCACCATCCGCGCCAAGTTGTCGCCGGATGACTTCGGCAGCTTCCAGGATTTCGGCCTCAATCCGCAGTACCTGAACCCCGGCATCGCGGGTGCTTTCCAGACGAGCGGCGCGGTCCAGCCCCCGCAGGTGAGCGGCGACTGGTGCTGGATGCGCCCGGGCTTTTTGTTCGGGACCCCAACGGACTCCACGAACGCAGGCACGATCGATGTGTTTAGCTCGATTCTCACACGCCGCGCGCTGAACTTGTTCAATCCAAGCGGGCAATTGGCGTCAGAGATTGGTTCCGATGGCTATCCGGCCACCAGTCCGGTGCTTTGGGGCATTCCCTACAACCCCAAGAAGTACCCGCTGTTCACCGATCCCGTGGGCGCGGCCGGACTCGACCTCGTCTCGCAGCGTCTGCTCGAGCCCGCGGTGACCTTCACGCAGGCGGAACGCGCCTATCCACAGGCCGCCGCCAACTACGGATCAAGCGTGATCACAACGACCGCACCGCAGTACTACTGGGACTGCATGTTCCGCCGCAACGGCGGGCGCGTGCAGGTGGCGGTGTTCGTGTACCGCGTGACCGCGCCGGGTGGTGATCCGCGCCCCTACACGGTGCAGCGCTCCGATCCCGCGCTGGTGGGCACACCGCCCGCGGGAACCACCGACATCTCGGTGAACACCCCGCCGATTCCGATGGTGTACTACGCGCCCAATCCCGGCACGGCCAACAGCTGGCCCAATCGAACCGCGGTCAATCCGCCGGTCGACGACACGATTCCCAACACGGGCCCGGGCACTCCCTTCGGCGCCGGCCGCACCTGGGACGACTGGATGGCGCCCGCGCAGATCTGGATCGACAACCACGGCAACCAGCACGAGGTCCTCCGTGGCCGTCTGGTGGCGGGCTCTGCCACCTCGGCGTTCCCCAACCAGGGGCCCGTCAAGTTGCAGCGCCGCATTCCCGTCAACCCCCGCGCGCCCATCTACGGCACCGCGCCCAATGTGGCCAACGACACCAGCGCGGGCTCGTTCCACGCCTTCATCGAGGCCATCTGGTTCGTGCCCAACACCGACCGCGCCGGCAACGTCATTACCCCGATCTACGTGACGGTGGAGGAACTCTGATGCAGCGCCTCTCCAACCGCATCCGCGCCGCCGCCGCGTTCACCATCGTCGAGTTGCTCGTCGCGGTGGCCGTGCTGGTCGTCGTCGTGGTCGCCACCGCCAAGATCTTCAGTGCGGCCAGCAAGGTCTCGTCCATCGCCGAGGCCAACGCCGATCTCATCCAGACCGCCAACGCCATCGAGCAGCAGATCCGCGCCGACTTCGCCAACCTGCCCAGGAACGGGTTCATGGTGATCCAGCAGGTCGAGGTGAATGCGTTCGGCCAGGTGCAGAACCCGTCGGTGGATCCCTCGCTCAGCGCGAGCGAGATCCGCGCCGACCAGGTTGCGTTCTTCACCCGCGGTCCGCGCACCACGACGCAGTACACGGGTTCGCAGGAGTCGGTCGCCATCGGCAATGTGGCCAGCACCTGGACCGCCGAGAGCGCCGTTGCGCGCGTGTACTACGGCCACGGCGTGCTCGCTCCCACGCTGCCGGTCAACACAGGTCCCTTCAGCTACGAGAACTCGAACGCCACTCCCGTGCCCTGGAAGAGCGGCCGCGTGGAGCTCGAGCGTTGGCCCGACGGCGCGGCGCAGGGCGTGGGCAACCTCCCGCCCGTGATCGCCAGCAACTGGCCGCTCGTGCGCCTCGCCACCCTCATGGGCACCGATGGACTGCCCACCACGCTCGATGGCGCGGGACAGGCCACGAACACGACCGCGCCGCGCTTCGGCAGCGGCCAGACCAACGCGTCGGTGTCGCTGTTCACCAACCGCAACATCCGCCTGGGGCCGCTCGCCACCAAGTACCCCAACACCTACGCGCCGCTGTGGACCTCGGGCCGCGTGGATGTGGTCAAGTGGCAGCCCGACGACCTGTTCAGCCAGATGGCCTACCAGGCCGATGCGCAGCAGTCGGTGCAGGGCATTCCATTCGTGTTCGACAACCTGGGCAATCCGTGGGCGGGCCCGTCGGCGCGCCTGCGCATGATCCAGACGCTGGCCAACTGGGCCGCGCCCGCCACCTCGGTCAGTCCCGCGAACGGCGCCAACGCGCTCTACCTCGCGTACCCGCGCGTGGAGAAGGTGGCGCCCAGCGCCGCCAAGGCCGACCAGATGCTCTCCGCGCCCGTCCTCGCCGCCAACTGCTCGAGCTTCAAGGTCGAGTGGACCTGGGGCAACGGCGTGGGGCAGTCCTTCGGTGGCTTCTCTTCGGGGGGCACGCCCACCGGTGGTGAGCCGATCGGCATGCTGGTGACTCCTGGTGCCGCGCACCCGTGGTTCGGTCTCGACGCGCTCGCCGCGAGCGGCCCCGCCAACAGCGCGGTACGTCCCGTGTCGAACAGCCCCAACTTCACCAACAATGGCCAGGTGGGCGACTGGGGCACCATCGGCGTGCCGCTCGTGATCGGCAACGAGCCCAACTCCGACATCGTGTGCTCGGTCGAGGGGCCGATCAACCGCTCGGGCGACCCGAGTGTCGTCAACCGTCCCGTGTGGCGCACCAGCAACGAGCAGGACTCGAAGCGCGTCTACCAGGCCGTGTTCGGCTTCAACCAGGACAACCCCGGCGAGCTGAATCCGCTCGCGCGCAACCGCGGGCCGTACACGCCGCTTCCCACCGCCATCCGCATCACGCTCCGCCTGCACGACCCGCTGGGTCGCATCCAGGGTGGCCGTGACTTCCAGTTCATCGTCGACCTGCCCAAGCGCTGAGCGCGCGGCAGGGGCGCTGTGTGTTGACAGAGGATCCTCCCATGCATGCCACTTCGATCCAGCCGAACCCCCGTCGCGCGCGCCGCGGCAACACGATCGTCCTCGTGACGGCGATCCTGGTGCTGCTCGTGATCATCGCCACGGCGTTCGTGAGCCGCACGCGCGCGGTGCGCCAGACCTCGGCCGCGCAACAGTCGTCGGCGGGCCGCGATGGCCGCGCCGAGAGCGTGGCGATGAACGTGGCGCAGGAAATCGCCGGGGCGTTGTTCGCGAAGCCTGTTGCGGTGAACGGCGCGGGCGTGCCGGTGGATCCGTACACGCGCGTCGACAACTCCGTCGATCCGCCGGTGCGCGTGGCGAGTTCGTCGTGGCCGCGCGACGCGGCTCCACTCGATGCGGAGCGCTACTCGATCGATCGCCCCGCCTTCGACGCGAGCGGAAGTGCGACCGGTTTGCCGCTCTTCGGCTACAACATCGCGCCCTACGAAGTCAAGGCCTGGACCAACTGGCCCGACTTCTTCGGCGCCGGAAGCCCGTGGCCCTTCGGCGCTGGTGCACCCAATGGCATCCTCGTCGACGCCAACGGCCGCACCATCGCCGACGAGAACCCCTACGGCAATCCAGGCATGGGCGACTCGCGCTGGCTGCGCTCCACCGAGCCCGAGCGCGTGGGCGTCGACCAGAGCGGCGACGGCGTGCCCGATCTCTTCACCTTCTCGCACTGGTCGCACCTGTCGTGGCTGCCGACGGCCAACAACGGCTGGCGCGTGGTGCCCGACATCGGCAACATCGGGCTCAACACCGTCACCAACCTCGATGAGAGCGGCGCCGCACCGTATGCGGTCGCGTTCCCGTACGAGCAGTGGCTGCCGGGAGTGTTCCCCGCGCCCATCGCCAACGCGGCGCAGTTCCAGCAGCGGCTCAACAACTGGTTCTTCAACTACCAGAACAGCTTCAGCGATCCCTCGGCGGCGCTGCCCAATTTCTTCCGCCTGAAGGACCTCGGCAAGCCCACCGACGAGTTCCGCGACGGAACGCTGCGCAACGTCATCTCGCGCACCTTCACCGACACCGACGGCGACGGCTTCACCGACAGCTTCTGGTTTGCGGCACCCGTGGGCACCGAGCGGTCGATCCGCACCATCGTGGGTGTGTCGGTGGTCGACAACTCGGCGCTGCTGAACGCCAACATCGCCACCAAGTTCTCGTTCGATTCGACGCTCGGCGCGACGCCCTCCGACCTGGCGCTGGTGACGAGCGCAGGGGAGTTCCAGCCGATCAACTCGAATGGCTCGACGGTGGGGTTCTTTGACGGCCCGGTGAATCAGCAGTCGACAGGCGTCGTCGGCGTGCCGGCTGACGATGCGGTTCGGTCGCCTCTGCCAACGTACTGGAGCGG
>CAIOCH010000587.1 GCA_903856525.1 uncultured bacterium
CCGCGCCCCGCGGCGCGGCGAGGCGAGGCTGACGACGCAGTGCGATTGAATCGGGCGCGCGGACGGGGTCGCACGCGACCCGCGACCACCCGCACGATGTCACCGCCCCGCTCTGCGAGGGGGCACAGCGCCTGCGTCGGCGAAAGCTGGGATGTCCTCACACAGGGGATACGCAACGCGGGGCGCTGCGTGAAAGAAATGCTCGGTCAGGCGCGCGTTCGTCCCGCGCGGCAAGGCCCGGAGGCCAGGCCACGCGCGGCGGTCGCGCACGTTTCCAACGGTTCGGCGGAGCGCCGGCCAGTGGAATGCCGGAGGTCCGGCGAGTGAAGAATGTCGGCTATCCGCCGAGGTGCCAATCGAAAAGAGTCGGATCCGTGCACAGCCGTTCCGCGCGCCCGTGCTGCGCCTGCCTGCGCGTGCCCGGGCCAAGCCATGTCACAGCGACGGGATGAACCGTCCGATCAAAACCGCGCGGACAGCGGTTGCGTGAGGCGAGAATTGGCGGATTCGGAGAATCTCCCCGCCGTCCCACCTGCTTCGCGACGCACGTGCCAAGGGATATCTTCTCCGAGAAGAAGGTCCATGTCCGTGCGGCAGAGCCGAGCACCCCTCACGGGCCTCCTCCGCGATTGCCGCCCGACACTCACTTCCGCCGACCGTCATCGATGCGAACGCTGACCTTGCGGCCACGCAGCGTGGCGCCGCGCAAGGCCTGGATGACGGTCGCCGCGTCGCGCGCGGGCAGCTCGACGAGGGAGAAGCCGTCGGCGATCTCAATGTCGCCGATGCCGCGCGGGTTCACGCGGGCCTCGTTGGCGATGGCGCCCACGAGGTCCGCAGGGCGCATGCCGACCTTGCGGCCGGCCGCGATGTAGACGCGGACCATCTCTCCGCGGTGACCGCTCCCCGACTCGCGATCGCCACGCGGATCGTGGCGCTGATCGTCGCGGGGTCGACCTTCCCAACCCGCGCGGGGCGAGGGCTCCTTGCGGTAGATCGGACGCTGCTCGAGGTCGCGGGCGGGCGCGCCATCACCGAAGTCGCGCGCCACGGGACCGCCATCATCGATGGGGCGGTCGACACGGAGACGGCTGCCGCGGGCGCTCTCGTCGCGCCCACGGCCCTCGAAGCCGCCGCGGGTGTCGCCCGATCCACCGAATCGCGAGCCCTGGTGCGGCGCGCGATCACCGTCAGCTCCCCCGCCTCGTGCCGCCCACGGCGCGCGCTGCTGCGCCTGGGGCTGGAAGCCCGGACGCGCGAAACTGTCGTAGGTGGGAATGTGCACGTTGTCCTCGTCGCTGTCGCCGGCCTGCGCCTCGTGCGCGAGCTTGACGGCCGCGGCGGCCACATCCATGAGGTCGTACTCGCCGGCAAGCGCCTCGACCACGGTGCGGAAGCCGTCGAGTTCACCCTCGAGACCGCTCCCCGGTTCGCCATCGCCCGCGCCGCTCGGGCGCGAGGCGATGATCGCCTCGCGGATGGCGCCCTTGGTGAGGTCGAGGCGGCGTGCCTTCACATCGTGCGGCGTAGGCACGGTGGCGATCTCGATCTTCTGCTTGGTGGTCCACTCGATGTTGCGCACGAGGCGGTGCTCGCGCGGCTCGGCGAGCGTGATGGCCACGCCCTCGCGGCCAGCGCGGCCCGTGCGGCCGATGCGGTGCACGTACGCCTCGGGCGAGCTGGGCACATCGAAGTTGACCACATGCGAGATGTGCTCGATGTCGATGCCGCGGGCGGCGACATCCGTGGCGACCAGCAGGTCGACGCTCGCGGCGCGGGCCTTCTTCATCACGCGGTCGCGCGCGGCCTGGGTGAGGCCGCCGTGCAGGGCCTCCACTCGGTAGCCGCGTCCCACGAGCCGCTCCGCGAGTTCATCGACCTCGATGCGCGTGCGGCAAAAGATCACCGCGAGGGTCGGGCTCTCGAGATCGAGCACGCGGCCGAGCGCGGCGATCTTGTGGGCGCGCGGCACGACGTAGGCCAACTGGCGCACCTTGGGGATGGAGCCCTTGAGCCCTGCATCACGGGGAATGAGGACGCGGACGGGATCCTTGAGGTGACGCTCTGCGATGCCCGCGATGCGCGGCGGCAGCGTGGCGGAGAAGAGCGCGGTCTGGCGGGTCGCAGGCGCCGCCTCGAGGATGAGCTCGAGGTCCTCGGCAAAGCCCATGTCGAGCATCTCGTCGGCCTCGTCGAGCACGACCGAGCGCAGGCCGTCGAGCTCGATGGTGCCGCGGCGCATGTGGTCGAGCACGCGGCCCGGTGTGGCGATCACCACATGGGCGCCGCGCTTGAGGGCCACGATCTGCCGGTGCATGTCCTGGCCGCCGTAGATGGGGGCGACGGAAATGCCGAGTCCGCGTCCGTAGCGGTGGAACGCCTCGGAAACCTGCACCGCGAGCTCGCGCGTGGGCACGAGGACGAGAAGGAGCGGCTTGTACGGAACCGCATCGGTCTCGGCGAGGCGCTGAAGGAGCGGAAGCGCGAAGGCGGCTGTCTTGCCTGTCCCGGTTGCGGCCTGGCCGAGCAGATCACGGCCCTCGATGAGCGGCGGCGCCGAGGCCTTCTGGATGGGCGTGGGCTCCTCGTAGCCGAGCTTGGTGAGCTCGGCGAGAAGTTCAGGGCCGAGGCCGAGCTCTGCGAAGGTGTCCTTCATCGGCGCAGGGTAGCGGGTTTGATGGGTGTTCGCGCACCGCATCGATGCCGGCGGGAGGTCCGGCGCATGGTCCGATCACGCGTGACTGGCGCGTGACTGGACAGGCAAGCCAGCGCGAAAGACGGCGAGATTGGACAGGCAAGCCAGCTCGGTCGAGCGGCAGGTTCAGGCACCCCACGCGGAAAGCAGCACCGCCAGGTCCGCAGCGCCAACCGCTCCACCGCCGTCGCGATCACCGCTTCGAACGGACGCACGCGACCAGAACGCAGCGATATCGGCGGCATCGATCGAGAAGTTGCCGTCGAAGTCGAGCATCTCGCGGCCGGGCGTCACGGTGCCTGTCCCGTATGCGGCGCCGTATGCGGCGAATTGCGTCCATCCGGCGAGCCCAACCACACCATCACCGTCGACATCCCCGAGCCGCGACGGCGGATAGACGGTCCATGCGGTGCGGATGGGCACATTGGTGAGCGTGCGCACGGGTCCGCCGGCGGGCCATCGGACTTCGATCGACGACACGAAGGCGTGCGATCCCAGTCCGAAGTGCAAGGTCATCTCGTTCTGCCCGAGGTAGCCGTTGCCGCCGCAGAGAACCTCGCGCCACTGCGTGCGGCGTTGGCTTGCCTGTCCAGGTTTGGCCTCGTGGCCTCGTCGTTGTTCTGCACGAGATCGAGGTCGCCATCCCCGTCGAGGTCCCCGTCGCCATCGAGGTCCGCGAGCGCCATACCGAAGCAGTCCTGCGGATGATCGATCGGCGGCGCCAGCATCATGTTGCAGATCACGCCGCGCGCCGAGTGCTCGCGGGTGAACGGCACGACGCACCTCTGAACGCGGGACATGCCGCGGCGGAGGCCAAGAGAAGCGCTCGTCGGAAACCCGTTTCCATCGTTCCATCGGCGTGTGGCGCGATGGCGGGCCTCGGCAAGGTGCACCCCCAACTTCGCCCGAGAACCGCGATAGCATTCCGCGCATGGCGAATCTCATCGAGGCCTGCGAGTGGCTTCTCGGTCCAGCACCGCGCCGATTCGGATTCTGGGAGCGGCGCCGCCTGTGCGCAGTCCGAAAGCCGTGGTGGCTGCGCTTCGATCGCGACGACCTGCTGCACCGCCAGTATGCCGACATGCCGCGGCTCCTCCGCGACGGCTTCCTCACCTGGGGCCGCATCATCCACTCCAACAACGCACTCGCGGACGAGGGCGGCGAGGACTGCCCCGCCGAGGTGCTCTACAGCATGCTGCCGCTTCGTCAGGTGGATGTCGACATCCTCGATGTGACGGGGAGCAGGCTCTTCGACCTCAAGGGCACGCAGCCATCCGACGCCGACACGCGCGCACTCGCGGATCACCTGACCGCGGAGGTCACGCGGCGCTTCGGCCTGCGCGTGCCCAAGGAACTCTCCGAAGGCATGCCCTGCCGCTGCTCGTCGCTCATGGTGTTCCGCCGGCACCTGCCGCTCGGGATCCTCACGGGCAACATCGTGCCGCTGCTCGTGCCGCCGGAGGAGCCCTACTGCGTCATGATCCTGCCATCGCGGTTCTGGCCCGAGCTGTTCGTGGAGTACTGGAAGAAAGGGCTCGCAGTGCGCAGGCTCGCACACTGGGGGATGTGAGGAAGTCTCTTTGCTCGACGCAATGCTCCGGCAACGCTTGTCGTACCCCCGCTTCCCTCCCAGCTTCGTCCCGAGCATCGTCGACATCCTGTCGATCGGTCGCCTCACCGCCGCGGCATCGACCTGCGCGTAGATGAAGAAAGGATTGAGGCACATTGAGCGCAGTGTTTGCACCCTGCGTAGCGGCATTGAGCCACGCGTTGGACTTGCGTGAATTCTCTTGGCCAACCGTTGCGGGCCGACCTCCGCGTCGGCAACGTACTCCGCAACTGCGACTGACTCTCATTCGCAGCTCGGAGCACGCCATGCACACCCGCCACCTGCACCGCACACGTGACATCCCCCATCACCTTCTCGTCGCCCTCGCGGCGGGTCTCCCCTCGACGATCGCGGGGGCGGACGAGCGCCGTTTCACCTACGTGCACGAGAGCACCGTCCACGCGCCCGGCGAGATCGCGTACGAGCAGTTCGTGACCTGGAAGACCGACCGCGCGGATCGGCCGGGCTTCAACCGCGTCGACTTCCGGCACGAGATCGAGTTCGGCGTGGTCGAGGACTTCCAGATCGGGCTCTATCTGCCCGACTGGCGTATCGAGTGGGATGACAACGACAGCTCGGTGCGCTTCCGCGATGTCGCCGTGGACGGGATCCTCGCACTCACCGACCCGAACACCGACGGACTCGGATCCGCGCTCTATGCCGAGGTCAAGCTGGGTGACGAGTTGTTCGTGCTGGAGGCGAAGCTCCTCCTTCAGAAGAACATCGACCGCGTGGTGATCGCCTGGAATGGTGTCGCCGAGGCGGAGTGGGAGGGTGACGGATACGACGACGACAAGGGAGTCTTCGGGCAGACCCTCGGTGCGAGCTACGAGATCAACCCGCGCTGGCTGATCGGCGCCGAACTGGTTCACGAGATCGAGTACGCAGGATGGTCCGACTGGGGCGATCACTTCGTGGCGATCGGCCCAAACGTATCGCACCGGCGGGAGCAATTCTGGATCACGGCGACGGCGCTCTTCCAAGTGAGCGACATGGCGAACGAATCGGACTTCCAGCTCCGCACCATCATCGGGTTCGACTTCTGATGCACCGCCTCCGACCCATGCAGACCATGCGGACCGCGGCGACAGGACCCTGGTCCTGCGCCATCGCGGCACTGCTCGCCGGATGCGCCACACTCGAGGAGATGGCACCACCCGTCGCCGTGATCGCGGCGGTCCTCGACGCCGACGACTCGGATGCGCGCGCGATACTCGACCATGGCCGCACGCTCTTCGTGACCGACTGCGCGCGTTGCCACGCGGTCGTTCCCGTGCTGGCGCACACCCGCGCCGAGTGGCGCGAAATCCTGCCGCGCATGGCGAAGGAGTCAGCCATGGGAGCCTCAGAACTCCGCGCAATCGAGCGCTATGTCGACGCAGCGCTCACGGCGAGCGGCCGCTGAACGAAACGCGGCAGCCGCGAAACAACCGCCCGAACCCACTCACGCCATCGCCACAGCGCGCCCTGCGTTGGTCACGATCGCGTTCAACGTGGCGCTCGGGCGCATCGCGATGCCTGTCTTCTGCTCGCACGGATGGTAGTAGCCGCCGATATCGACCGGCTTGCCCTGCGCGCCGTTGAGCTCGCCCACGATCCTCGCCTCGCCTGCAGTCATCTCGGCCGCGATCGGCGCGAAGTACGCGGCCAGCGCCTTGTCCTTGGCCTGCCGCGCCAGCGCCTGCGCCCAGTAGAGCGCGAGGAAGAAGTGGCTGCCGCGGTTGTCGAGATCACCGACCTTGCGCGCGGGCCCCTTGTTGTTGGCGAGGTACTGGCCGATGGCCTCGTCGATCGTCTCGGCGAGCACCTGCGCCTTGGCGTGGTGCGTCGTCGAGGCGACATGCTCGAAGCTCGCGCCGAGCGCCTGGAACTCGCCGAGCGAGTCCCACCGCAGCGAATTCTCGGCGGTGTACTGCTGCACATGCTTGGGCGCAGATCCGCCCGCGCCGGTCTCGAACAGCCCGCCGCCGTTCATCAGCGGAACGATCGAGAGCATCTTGGCGCTCGTGCCGAGCTCGAGGATCGGGAAGAGATCGGTGAGGTAGTCGCGCAGCACGTTGCCCGTGACCGAGATCGTGTCGAGCCCCTGCTTCATCCGCTCGCACGAGAAGGTGCACGCGGCAGCGGGCTCCTTGATGTGGAACTCGAGGCCGGCCGTGTCGTGCTCCTTGAGGTACGCGTGCACCTTCTTGAGCAGCTCGCGGTCGTGCGGGCGGTTCGCGTCGAGCCAGAAGCACGCGGGCGTCTTCGACAGGCGCGCGCGGGTGACGGCGAGCTTGACCCAGTCCTTGATCGAGGGATCCTTGGTCTGGCAGGCGCGCCAGATGTCGCCGGCCTCGACCGCGTGCTGCATGAGCACGGCACCCGCCGCGTCGACGACGCGCACGGTGCCGGCGGACTTCATCTCGAA
>CAIOCH010000588.1 GCA_903856525.1 uncultured bacterium
GGCCAGAACCAGCTCCGCGGCAACAACCCCGATGTCGACTTCAACGGCCTCAACCGCATGGGCGACGATCCGGCGACCCTCAAGGTCGTCGAGGGTCTCACCTTCGACGCGGCCTTCTCTCCCGACCTCTGGGTGAGCCTGACCTGCGGCGGAACGCCCTTCGCGGTGTACATGAACCAGGCCCAGCTGCTCACCAAGGGCGCTGGCACCGGCGGCTACCTCGGCACCGGCGGCGCCGGCGCCACGGGCGCGACCACCTTCAAGAGCGGCTTCGGCTTCGGCATCGACAACTCGAACGTCGCCGGCGTGCCGGGAGGCACCGATATCGACGCTGGCAGCGGCGCGACCGTGGCCACGGGCGTCGAGATTCGCATCCCGCTGAGCGCCATCCCCGGCTACACCTCGGGTGACATCAAGGTCATGGCCTTCATCAACGGCGGTGGCCACGACTACTCCTCCAACCAGTATCTGCCCGGCCTCGGTGGCGGACCCAACCTGGCGGAGCCGCGGCTCATCAACCTCGAGATCATCCCCGGCGAGCAGTTCGCCACGATCTCGGCCGGTGGCGGTGGTGGCGGCAACTGCCCGTCGGACTTCGACGCCGATGGCTCGGTGGGCGCTGCGGATCTCGCAACCCTGCTCAACGCCTGGGGTTCCTCGGCCGCGGGCCAGGACCTCGATGGCGACGGCTCGGTGGGCGCCCCCGACCTGGCGGCACTCCTGAACGCGTGGGGCACCTGCCCTCAGTGAGCGGCGACTGAACGACGCGATCGGCTCGCCCAAGGCGAGCGAAACCGCGGCGTTGCGCCACCACGGATCTCGAAATCCCTCGCGGCCGCACCGGATCGGGTGCGGCCGCGTTGTGTTTTGCTGTATTTTCTCCTCTGGAAACGCCGATGTCCGAACCTCGGGCACCTGCGTCTGTACGACCCAGTCCCGCGGCGATTTTCCGCCGTCACGATCCGCCCGCGCCGCGGGCATGCATGCACACGGAGTTCCTTGCGATGGCTTCTCTCTCCCGTCTCGGAGCAGTGCTCCTTCCTACCTTGGCGTCGGTCGTGGTTTCGGCCACGGCCCAGTCGCCCCAGCTCCCGCCCTTCGCCGATGTCTCGAAGGACTTCGAGCGCATCGTGAGCACCCCGGACGGCGCCTCGCTGTTCGGCCTCTACCTCAACCGCAAGGAAGAGCAGATGCTCGTCGAGTTCCCGCGCGGCTGGGACAAGATGAAGTTCCTCATCGCCGCCACCCCCGCGGGCGGCGTGATCTTCAGCGGTCTGCAGGGACCCGAGAAGTACGTCTTCTGGCGCCAGTACGGCAACCGCCTGGCGCTCGTGTCGCCGCAGCTCGATGTTCGCTCGACGGGTGAGCAGACCTCGAAGGACTCGGTGCGCCGCATCTTCACCGACAACGTCGTGCTCGAGGTGCCGATCGTGGCCATGGGCCCGAGCGGGCAGCCCGTGATCGACCTCGATGCGATGCTCATCGGCCAGTCGCAGCAGCTCGCGGGCGTGGGCCTCAACGGCCGCCTCGCGAAGGTCGCCAAGGCCAAGAGCTTCCCCCAGAACCTCGAGATCGCCATCGAGGCGCCCGATTCCTCGGGCAACTTCAAGATGGTGCACTACTCGATCTCCATGCTGCCCGAGAACTCCGGCTACAAGCCGCGCGCAGCCGACGACCGCATCGGCTACTTCCTCACGGGCTACAAGGACCTCGGCCTCTATGGCACCGAGACCAACGCCACGCGGTACATCAACCGCTGGAACCTGGAGAAGCGCGACCCGAAGCTCTCGCTGTCGCCGCCGAAGGAACCGATCATCTACTACATCGAGCACACCGTGCCCGTGCGGTACCGCCGCTACGTGCGCGAGGGCGTGCTCCAGTGGAACGAGGCGTTCCGCAAGATCGGCATCGACAATGCCATCGAGGTCTACCAGCAGGACGAGGTGACCGGCGCCCACATGGACAAGGATCCCGAGGACGTGCGCTACAACTTCGTGCGCTGGCTCAACAACGACGTGGCCACCGCGATCGGTCCGAGCCGCGCGCACCCGCTCACGGGCCAGATCCTCGACGCCGACATCGTGCTCACCGACGGCTGGATCCGAGCCTTCTACTCGTGGTACGACGACCGACCGATCGAGATGGCCACCAGCCTGACCCCCGAGACGCTGGTGTGGCTCGAGCAGCACCCGCAGTGGGATCCGCGCCTCGCGCTCCTGCCGCGGTCGGAGCGCCAGGTGGAGCTCGCCGCACGCGCCGAGCGCGCCGCCGCGGGTGATACCGACCCTGCCGACAGCCGCAAGGACGCCGCCGTGGCCGCCAGCCCCGAGCTGCGCGGGCTCATGAAGTGGTATCAGGAGACGGGTATCCACGACCACGCCAACTGTGGCTCGATGTGCTTTGCCGCGCAGGGCATGGCCAGCGACATGGCCGTCGCCAACATGTTCTTCGACGTGCTGGAGATGCAGGGCGCCGGCGGCGACCAGCCCAAGGGCGAGACGCTCGACGGCGTGCCCGAATCGTTCGCGGGCCCGCAGCTCGCGCACCTCGTGGCGCACGAGGTCGGCCACACGCTCGGCCTCCGTCACAACTTCAAGGCCTCGGCGCTCTACACGCTCGACGAGATCAACTCGGCCGAGCTCAAGGGCAAGCCCCACGCCGCGTCGGTGATGGACTACATCGGCACCAACTTCAACATCGACAAGGACCGCGTGCAGGGCGACTACTGCATGGTCGGCATCGGCCCCTACGACATGTGGGCGATCGAGTACGGCTACACCTTCGACGATCCCGCCAAGGTGGCGGCACGCGTGGGTGAGAAGGGCCATGCCTACCTCACCGACGAGGACACCGGCGGACCCGATCCGCTGGCGCGTCGCTACGACTTCGCCAAGGACCCGCTCGACTTCGCGATGGCGGAGATGGAGCTGGTGCGCCAGCTGCGCCTCGCCATCCTCGACAAGTACGTCAAGCAGGGCGACAGCTGGGAGCGCGCGCGCAAGGGCTACCTCAAGACCCTCAACAAGCAGCGCAGGTCCATCGACATGATGGCGCCGTGGGTGGGTGGCACGCATGTGAACCGCGTCAAGAAGGGCGATGCCAACACGGGCGACCCGCTCATGCCCGTGGCGGTCGAGCAGCAGCGCGCTGCGCTCAAGTTCATCATCGAGACGGCCTTCCGCGACGAGGCGTACGGGCTCACCCCCGAGCTCGTCAACAAGATGACCGTGGAGAAGTGGATGGACAATCCGCGCGGCTTCATGACCGAGAGCACCTGGCCGATCAACGACCAGATCGCGGGCACGCAGGCCATGGCGCTGACCATGCTGCTCAACCCGAGCACGCTCAGCCGCGTGTACGACAACGAGCAGCGCGTGCCGTCGGGTGACGACATGCTCACGCTGCCCGAGCTCATGAAGGCGCTCAGCGACGAGATCTTCAAGGAGATCTCGCCCTCGGCGCTCGGATCGAGCAGCGCGCGCACGCCGGTGGTGTCGACCTTCCGCCGCAACCTGCAGGCTGACTACGCCGACCGCCTGATCGCCGTGGCGACGGGCAAGGCGGGCCTGCCCCGCGTGGCGCGCCAGCTGTCGCAGCAGGAGCTGCGCGAGCTCAAGACGCGTCTCGACGCGACCATGGCCAAGGCCTCGGGCAGCAACATCGACCCGTACACCCGTGCGCACTTCGCCGACCTGCAGGCGCGCACGGATGCGGCGCTCGATGCGGTGATCACGCTGCAGTGAGCTGACGGCGGCAACCGGAACCCCACAGCGGCCCCGCGCGAGCGGGGCCGCTTTCGTTTTCCGCGGTGCCCGGCACGTGCCATGCAGTGCCAGGCAC
>CAIOCH010000589.1 GCA_903856525.1 uncultured bacterium
CGAGCATACTCCCGCATGGCGAATCGATCCGCCGAAGAGAAGGCTCGCCCTCGACGCACTCCGCCGGCGCTGGGAGCTGGCCTAGCGCCCCGCGCCGCCCGGGATCCCCTCAGGCGCCTTCTCGAGCGCCACGTTGAGCGCCGCAAGCGCAGCAGCCTGCTTGGTCGCGAACGCTTCGTTCACCGCACCGTCCGCCACGCCGCACGGATCCGATGCGTTCAGCGCGTTCAGCGCCGCGAGGATCGTCTCCCGGTCGGCGGCCGTGAGCGTGTTTCCCTTGACGCCTGCCGCCATCGGCGGGACGACGATTTCAAGGCGGCTGAGCAGATCGCTCGCGAAGTCAGGTGCCTTCGGTAGCCCGCTGTCGGCGATGTGGCGGAGCATCGATGCGATCGCCGCGACACGGCGCGCCGCGCCGGCCGAATCACCCGCGACATAGGTCCGCGCCGCATCGGCGGCGAGCATCGCACCGCCATTGCGCACGCCGCGGAAGAGCCCGAGAAGCTCGGGCGGAAGCTTGCGCGTGCCATTCTCGATGGCCACTGGCGCAAAGGTGCAGTCCTTCGTCTCGGTCACGCGCAGCAGCGCCTCGATCTGCGGCTGCGCCTGCTCGAGCGAGCGGGAGAGCGTCGACCAGGTGCCCTTCGCCTGCGAGGCGCTGAGCGAGACGCCCATCGTGTTGAAGGCCAGGTGCCGGGCGTCCTCGCACTTCGCGTCGGTGAACTTCGCGAGGACGGCGGGGTACTGGAGCGCCGCGCCCGAGGCCGCGCGAGTCGCGGGCTGCGCCGGGACCGGAGCGGGTTGCGCCACGGGTGCCGGCGCTGGCGCAGGCGCTTCCTCGCCTCCGCTGCAGCCGGCGAGGGCGAGGACGGCGAGGGCGAGCATCGGTTGGCGAAACATGGATAACCACGGAGTGTAGTGCGATTCGCCGCGGCCGCGCTTGCCTGCGGCGCGCGCACGCCGTCCAATGCGCCCATGCGCGCACCGATTCTCGTTCTCGTGCTTGCAGCGTTCGCCGGCATGTCGCTCGGCTGTGCCTCCGGCACGCGGAAGGGCGCGGTCGATCCGGCGCCGCTCAACATCGTCCTCCTCTACGCCGACGACTGGCGCCACGACACGCTCGGCTGCGCGGGCAACCCCGTCGTGCAGACGCCGCGGCTCGACGCACTCGCACGCGACGGCGTGCGCTTCACGCACAACTCCGTCACCACCGCGATCTGCGGCGTGAGCCGCGCGACCATGCTCACGGGCCAGTGGATGTCGCGCCACGGGAACCGCGCGTTCGACATGTTCAGGACGCCGTGGAGCGAGACCTTTCCCGCGCAGCTGCGCGCGCACGGCTACTGGGTCGGCCACGTCGGCAAGTGGCACAACGGCAAGTTTCCCGCCGCGGAGTACGACTCGCCCGCCTCGGCGCTCGCGAACGGCACGCACTGGATCGCGCAGCCCGACGGCACGCGCATCCATGTCACGCAGAAGAACGAGCGCGACGCGATCGGCTTCCTGCGCGCGCGGCCGGCGGACAAGCCGTTCTGCCTGACGGTCGCGTTCTTCGCCACCCACGCCGAGGATGGCAACAAGCAGCAGTACCTTCCGCAGCCCGAGAGCATGTCGCTCTACCGCGATGTCACGATTCCCGTGCCGCCGACCGCGACCGACGCTGCGTTCCGCGCGCTGCCGCCGTTCCTCGCGAACGCGCGCAACGAGGGCCGCAACCGCTGGACCTGGCGCTTCGACACGCCCGAGCGCTACCAGGAGTCCATGAAGAACTACTACCGCCTCGCGACCGAGGTCGACGCGGCCTGCGGGCGCGTGCTCGACGAGCTGCGCGCGCAGGGCGTGCTCGACCGAACGCTGGTGGTCTTCACCACCGACAACGGCTACTTCCACGGCGAGCACGGCCTGGCCGACAAGTGGTACCCGTACGAGGAGTCGATCCGCGTGCCGCTGATCGTGTGGGATCCGCGCATGCCCGCCGCGAGGCGCGGCACGACCGACGACGCGCTCACGCTCAATGTCGACCTCGCGCCGACGATCCTCGCCGCCGCGCGCATCGCGCCGCCGGCCGCGATGCAGGGCCGCGACCTCGCGCCGCTGTACCTCGACGCGCGCCCGCCCGCGTGGCGCAGCGAGTTCCTCTACGAGCACGCGATGCTCACCAGCCGCGACTTCATTCCCGCGTCGGAAGCACTCGTCACGCGCGAGTGGAAGTACATCCTGTGGCCCGACTGGGGCGTCGAGCAGCTGTTCGACCTCGCGCACGATCCGCGCGAGGAGCGCGATCTCTCGCGTGATCCCGCGCAGTCCGAGCGCCTCGCCGCGATGCGCGCACGATCCAAGGATCTCGCGGCCTCGCTTCGTTGATCCGCATGACGCGCCTCACACCGTCCAGTTCGACAGCAGCACCGCGATGTCGGCCGAGTCGACGATCCCGTTGCCGTTGAGGTCCGCGCTCGAGCCGCTGGCGCCCCAGGCGTTCAGCAGGATGCCGAGGTCGATGCTGTTGATGATGCCGTCACCGTTGAGGTCGCCCGTGGGAACCGAGCCGCCGTGCAGGAGGTTCGCCGCGGGAACAGCGCCCGTTGCGGCGCCGGGTCCGCTCCACGCGAGGATCACGCCCGCGCCGCCGCCTGCCTCGAAGAACTCCACGCGCAGCGCGTGCTTGCCCGCGCGGAGTCCGCGCGTGCCGCTCACAGTCGCCATGCCGTGCAGTCCATCGTTGTTCGCCACGAGGTCGTTTCCGAGGTAGAGCTTCGACCCGTCGTCGCTGGTGACGCTGAGCGTCCAGATGCCCGTTGCCGGAACATCGATCCATCCCGTGTACACGGCGCCGACGTTGTCCGCGCGCCCGCTGCCTGCGAACACGTCGCCTGTCGAAGCGAAGTTGATCTGCGGGACGATCTCGGCCGCGTAGCTCGTGAGCAGCGAGAAGTCGGGAAGGACGCTCGGCGCCTCGAGCGCGTAGTACGCGACATCGACGCCGGGCAGCGCGCCGACGGGGTTCTCCGGCGTGCGGCCGGTCAGCGACTCGATGACGGCGACAGCGGTCGAGGTCGCGCCGCTCACGGGCTCGACCAGCGTGTACGACAGCGTCTGCTGTCCCGGGGCGCTGCCCACGTTGGCCACGAGCAATCGGTCGCGCGCGCCCGCGCCGCCCTCGATCAGCGTGACCGCCGCGCCCGTCGACGTCGTCGGGGTGAACGACTGGATCTCGAGCGCATCCATGTTCGCATCGAAGTCGTTCGCGAGCACATCGAGCTCGACCGACGCCTCGGTGATCGTGACGGCACGGTCATCGCGCGCCACCGGCGCCTGCTGGCTGCCCGCAGCGATCGCGTACTCAACCGCGCGCCGGAGATTCACGCGGCCCCATCCGTAGGTCTCGTTGTCGGCCACGCCCCAGAAATCGCAGCTGTGGAAGAGGATGTGCTCCGCGTGCACGGCCGCGAGCGCGGGGTTCGCCGTGCGCACGAGCGCGAGGGCGCCGTTGGCGACGGGCGTCGCCATGCTCGTGCCGCTGGCGAAGTTGTAGCCGCCATCGCGCGTCGAGCTCAGGATCGACACGCCCGGCGCAAAGAGGTCGACGCCGCGACCGTAGCTGCTGAAGCCCGCGCGCTGGTCCGATGGGTCGCTCGCGCCGACCACGACCACGTTGGGGAAGTCCCAACCCGAGTGGTTGGTGGCCGAATTGCCCGCCGCCCACAGCATGCTCGCGTCGAGCGAATGCACGAACTGCCCCGTGGTCTCGATCGGCTCGTAGCCGATGCCCGAGTAGCTGGTGCTGATCACCTTGGCGCCGTGCTCGGCGGCCCACTGCACGCCCTCGAGCAGGTTCGACATCGCGGCGCCGCCGTTGGTCGCCTCGCTCACGCGCACCGGCATGATGCGGTAGTTCCAGCCCGGGCCGCTCACGCCGAGACCGTTGTTGCCCGAAGCCGCCGCGCAGCCCGCGACGTGCGTGCCGTGGCCATGGATATCGGTGAGGTCACCGCCATCCGTCTCGGCGATGTCGCTGGCGCTGTTGAAGCCGGGAACGCGGTTGCCGAGATCCTCGTGGGGCACGATGCCCGTGTCGGTGACGGCGATGATGATCTCCTTCGCGCCGTCGGCACGCACGATGTCCCACGCCTGCGCCGACTGCATCATCGCGTGATGCCACTGCTCGGGGTATCGCGGGTCGTTGGGCGTCGCGAGCGGGTAGAGCGTCCAGTCCGGGCAGGCGTACTGGAAGAGCCCGGTCTTCATCAGCCGCTGCGCCGCAGCGTTCTCCGCCGACCCGATCGCCATCGGCGCGATCCCGACCTCCACCACGAACTCATCGGTGCGGTGGTTGCGTCGGTTGGGCCACTGCGCGAGCAGCGCCAGCGCGCGTTCGCGTTCCGCGCGGCGCAGATCCTGTCGCGGCCGCACGATGAGC
Organism: uncultured bacterium; assembly: GCA_903856525.1. GTDB lineage: Bacteria > Planctomycetota > Phycisphaerae > Phycisphaerales > SM1A02 > QWPT01. The sequence goes on from CAIOCH010000589.1 coordinate 4,418, forward strand.
GCTCCGCGGAACTCGTTCGCGCCGGGAACCTCGGTGAATCCGACGGCCTGCTGCCCGGGTGTCGCGGCGTGCGGAAGAGCGAGTGCGGCGGCGACGAGCGTGGTGCATGCGATCACGGGGTTCCTCCGAGGGAGTTGGAGCGGGGCTCTTCAGTGTGTACGCAATCCAAGGCCGCGCGGGCGCGCCGTCGCGCAGTTTCCGAGGATCGGTCAGGTTTCCTGCCGAGAGCACCCCTGAGGGTTCGGCCGAGAGCGCCGTGGGGGCTCCCGATCGTCGAGAGCCCAGCTGGGTTCCTGTGGGGAAGGGCCCCTGTGGAGAGGGATGCTTCGTGGACAAGAGTTCTCGGCAGACAAGGGTTCCCGATGCACAAGGGTTCCCGATGGACAAGGGTTCCCGATGGACAAGGGTTCCCGATGGACACGGGTTCTTGGTGGATAAGGGTTCCTGGTGGACGAGGTTTCCCGGTGGACAAGGTTTCCCGGTGGACAAGGGGCCTCCATGGAGACCCCCGTCGCCTCCCGCCTCAGCGGCCGGTCCAGCGATCGAGCAGCTCGGCGAGGTCCGCGCTGTCGACCATCTGGTTGCCATCGAAGTCCGCGGCCGCCCGCCGTCCGGTGGGAACAGGGCCCCATCCCGCCAGCAGTTCCGCGAGATCGGCGGCGCCCACCGCGCCATCTCCGTCGGTGTCACCCGAGGCGAGTCGCGTGAGCGTGTACGGCGCGAGGGGCGATCCCGCGTTCACCAGGATCGTTCCCATGGCGTTCGCGCCCACAACCTCCAGGGCAGCTCCAGCGGCTTCCTGCGGCGGATTGACGATCAACCGATCGACCCGCCGCAGCGCATCGCCCTGGTGCCACACGAACGCCACGCGCTGGTAGAGCGGCGTGAGCGCCTGCGCCACCACGAAGTCCGGCCTCGGCGCATCGACGATACTCCACGACCCGAACTGCGCCGAGGCATCGATCGGCCCGATGTCGCTCCACGACCCGATCCCCGCGAGCGGCCCCGTGGCGCGGAAGAGCCGCGTGCCGCCCGCATGCGTGCCGAAGATCGCGAATCCATTCGCGCTCGCCGCCGCCGGATGTCCCGCCGCGGCCAGCGCCACGCTCGGCGAACCTGCGGGGAGGAGCGCCAGCGGCGTCGTTCCCGTCGCGGTCCACCACACCGCCCGCCCGCCGCTCGCGCCGAAGGCACTTCCGTCGATGCCGATCGCTTGCGCACTCGAAGAGGTCGCGCCCCCGAGGTGGTCGAGCACCGTGGCGGCGCCACTGGCCGCCCAGCGCACCGCGCGCAACTCGCCCGCGACCCACGCCGACCCCGACACCACGCCGCTCGGCGAGATGCCGGTAGGCATGATTCCGCCGCCCTTGGCCACGGTGAGCGACTCGAGGGTGCCCTCCGCCCGCAGCCGCCACGCATCGCTCGGCACGATCGGCCCCCAGCCCACGGCCCAGCCGATGTCCTGCGCATCGATCACAGACGACGCCGCCAGCGCCGACGACCCCAGCACGATCGGCTCGGCCGCGAACGGCCTGCCTTCCGCGATCGCCGTCACGCACGCGCCGTTCACCGGCGGACAGGTGTCGCCCACCAGCAGCATGCGTCCGTCGGACAGGAACGCATCCGGTCGCGCGAAGGTGAAGCTCCCGCGCGCGTACTCGGCCACGGTTCCGTCGGGAAAGGTCACGAACGGCTTCGAGCCACCCACCGTGGACCCGCAGTCCGCCACCGCAGCCACCCGTCCATCACCCGCGAGTGCCGTGGCGCGCACGGACGCGAAGGAGCCAGGCACCTGCGGGTTGCACACGTACGACAGCGTCGGCACAGGACGCGCGAGGTAGCGTGGCGGCGCGGCCTGCGCGGCGGAGAGCACCAAGAGTGTGGTGGTGGCGGCAAGCCTCATCGCCCGAGGATGCGTGATGCCGCGGTCGCGGTCAAGCCAGTCCACAGCGAACCATGCGGAATTGGACTTCGCCTTCTGTTCCGCCAGTGGACGTCATGTCGACCCAGGAGCGTCCAGAAACAGGGTCTTCAGGCTTTCGTGTGGGTCACCCCACCCCGACACCCCTCGTCGCGGTCCGTCCCGCCCATGGCGTGGCGACATGCACGACCGCGACCTCCACGCCAACATCCTCGGCGTCTCCGCACCTCGGCAATTCTCCGACGCGGTCCTCGACATCGCGGCCGGCACGGTCGAGGCCTTCGTCGAGCACCACGGCGAGGCGAGCTGTCCGAAGAGTGCGGCAAGCCCTGCGGAGACGGCGACGCCCTGGGCGGAGCCCGGCTCGCGGTTCACCGCGCTCCTCGAGGCGGTCGTGATCGACCGGCCGAACGAGGCGGCGGAGTCGATGCACGCGCGGATCCA
>CAIOCH010000590.1 GCA_903856525.1 uncultured bacterium
CCGCGGTGGTGAACCCGAGCAGCGTGGACCAGGTGCGGGCGCAGCCGTATCCCGCGATCTCATCGTGCTCGACGCGCTGGAGCGCCGCGATGATCGCGGCGTCGCGCACATGCGCCTCGATGCGCGTGCGCCCGGCGATCGAGGTGCAGTCCTCGAGAAGCCCCTTGGTGCCGTGCGTCTCGGCCTTCTGGGTCTCGACCTTCTTCGGCTTGATGCCCAACTCGCCGAACACGCGGTCGAGCCGGGAGAGGTGCTGCTTGGTCTCCTCGACGTGGGTGCGGATCGCCTCCGACAGCTTGGGCGAGGCCGCCGCCGTGGCGAGCTTTGCGAGCACGGCCTCCGAGTGGGTCTCGGCCGCGTACAGCTCGTTGATCTGCTCCACGAGCAGATCCTTGAGCGTCTTCATGGTGGGTGTGGTTGCGACTGGCGACATGCTTGCCTCCGTTCAGCCCGGCACGGTGATGCGGCGCGCCGGGGTCTTCGACTCGGACTTGACCTCGACACGGCGGGTGCGCTGCCCCGGCTTCTTGGCGATGCGGATGGTGATCACGCCGTTCTCCGCATCGGCGGTGACGTGATCGGCGTCGATCGACTCAGGCAGCTCGATCGCGCGGCGGAACACACCGAAGCGACGCTCGCAGCGGTAGAAGTCCTCCTGCTCGCACTCCTCCTTCTCCTGCTTGCGGCCGGTGATGTTGAGGGTGGTTCCGGCGATCGTCACCTCGATGTCGCGGGCACTCATGCCCGGCACCTCGGTGCGCACCATCACCTCGTCATCGCTCTCGCTGACATCGACCGGCGGCATCCAGCTGCCGCCACGCATCGCAGCCTCGCCCGGCGAGAAGGTCTCGCCACGCGTCAGCCGCGACTCGGGCGCCGTGAGTGCGGTTCCGAGGAAGCGGCCGAACATGCGGTCCATGTCGTCGCGCGCACGGGCGAACTCGTCGAAGAGCGGATTCCTGTTCCATGTTGAGAGACTCATGTGCCTGTACCTGCCTTTATGTTGGAGCACTCGTGAAAACCGCGCCGGAACACCCGGCGCGGCGTTTGGGTCTTGGATCCCTCCGGCGACGCCGCGATCAGGCGTAGGGGTCGACGATGAGCTGGTCCTCGACGCGCCGCACGCCGGGGGCGAAGCCCACCACGCGGTCGATCGCGTTCTTCTCCGCCCACGAGCGGATGCGGCCGGTGATGGTCACCACACCGTCCTTGACCTCGACACCGATGCGGCGCGCCTCGCGCTCGGCCTGGCGCTCGAGGGCCTCCTCGATGTCGTTCTTGATGCGCGTCGGATCGATGGGCTTGGCGGCCACGGTGATCTGGTTGATCACGCCGCGGACGCCCGCGAGTCCGCGCACCACGCGCTCGGCGTCGGCGCGCTGCGTCCAGGACTGCACCATGCCCTCGAGGGTGACGATGCCGAGCGACACGGTCGAGGTGAGCTTCTCATCGGGGACGAACGCGTCCCACTGCAGCGCGTCGCGCACCGCGCGTGCGAGCTCGCCGTCGCTGCGCGCCCCCACGCCGGGCACCTTCACCTGCATCTCGTCGACCACGTCGAGCACGCCGTGCACGCGGTGCGCGGCCTCGCGTGCGGCGATCTTCTTGGCGTAGACACCCACGGTGCCGAGGAGCGTGACGATGCCGTCGC
>CAIOCH010000591.1 GCA_903856525.1 uncultured bacterium
CACGTGGTTGCGCATGACCACCCATGCGTGCATCTCCACCGTGGATTCCTCGACAGCGCTTCGTAGGCAGTCGACGAAGTGCCGTTTGCGCCGATCGTCCTGCAGCAGCGCCAAGCGCTTGACGCACGAAAGCGTGCTCGCCCTCGATGTGGCTTCTCGTCCCATCGCTGCAAGGTACGCCTGTATCCAGCCCCGACCCGAGACCACACGGAAACTCCCGCCGCGGTTTGGCCGCGCGTCCCCCACACGCACAGCGGCCCGCGCGAGTGCGCGGGCCGCTGGGGGAATCACATCAATTGTGTGGCGTGAAGGATCACACCCCGTCACGGGGTGCTCGGCTCAACCCCACGCGCCGAGGAGCGCCGCGAGGTCGGCGGGGCCCACCGAGCCGTCGCCGTCGATGTCGCCCGCGCCCGAGCCGCCCCAGTTGCCGAGCAGGACGGCGAGGTCGCCGGCGTTGATCACGCCGTCGCCGTTGAGGTCCTCGGGCTCCGCTGCGCCCGACGGCACCTGCGTGGCCATGGCGAGCGTGTTGCCCGCGCCCTTGGCGCCCGGCTTGAAGAGGCCGACGGTGGCGTTGCCCGCGGTGGGGGGCACGTTCGAGTCGAACCAGAAGTTGTAGATCGTCGAGAAGCGCAGCGCGTTGCCGTTCACGTTGACCGAGTGGTCGGGGCCCGTCCACTTGATCACGCCGCCCGAGGTCGACACGGTCCAGTCGGTGCCGCTGTACGGATCACCCGAGTGGTAGAAGACATCGTGGAAGCCGATGTTCGTGGCGGTCGCGCCCGCGGGCAGCGGCACCTCGAACGAGCGGCCCGAGCGGTCGGAGTTGAGGTTCTGCACGGCGTACTCGTAGTGCCAGGTGCCATTGCCGTTCTGCGACACCTTGTAGCCGAGGATGAAGCGGCCGTCGCCCGGCACATCGCCGTTGACGAGCGTGACCGCGGCATCAGCCGCGCGCCACGCCTGGATCGCGGGCTGCTGCTGGTTGGTCGCGCCCGTCGGGGTGAGCGTGTACGCGCCCGAGGTGAGCGTGCCCACGGTGACCGAGCGCCACGACGCGTTGTTGTCGTCGTTGCCGCGCGCGGCGTCGCCCGAGTGGATGTACTGGCCCTCGACGAGGTAGGTCGCGCCCGCGTTGAGCGACGGGTTGAGGTCGTTGGCGTTCACCTGGATGCGGCGGCCGATGGTGGCCGGTGCCGCGGGCATGCCCACGTTGTAGCTGCCGGGGAAGAACCCAGTGGCCGCATTCACCTCGACGCGCGTGCCGAGGCCCGACTGGCTGCCGTTGAGGCCGGCGCTGTATGGATCGGAGCAGCCGATGCCCAGCCAGGTGCCGCTCGAGCTCGGCGTGCAGGCGCCGCACAGCGTGCCCTGCAGCGCGGTGAAGCCGTGCTTGCCCCAGCCGAGGCCGATCTGCTCGATGCGGCCCGACTTGATGCGGTAGATGTTCTGGGTGATGAACGGATGACGGTTGTCGGGGGCCGCGAACCAGTCGAGGAGTTCGTCGCCGATGTTGCAGCTGGTGGTGCCGATGGCGTAGGCCATGATGGTCTGGCCGCCGGTGACCACGGAGCCGTACTTGGCGATGTCGGGGATCGCGCCCACGATCACGTCGGGGCCGACGACACCGCCGCCGCCGCCACCACCGCCGCCTCCTCCACCACCGCTCCCGCCGAGCGCGACATTGATGCTGCCTGCGCCGCCGTTGGTCGCGCCGAAGCCGCCGACCACGACCACATAGCTGGTGCCAGCCGTCAGCGTCACGCCCACCTGGCTCTGCAGCCCGCAGGAGTCATCGTTGCAGTTGAGCACCTCTCCCGCCGTCGAGCAGGTCGACATCACCAGCAGGCGCGAGTCCCAGCCCGTGCCGTTGCAGGTGGAGATGGTGTGGTTGCCCGTCTCGGTGGGGGTGAAGGTGAAGTAGTTCACCTTGTACATGGTGTGCGCGCCGCAGCCGGTGACCGCAGGCACGTTGAGCGAAACGCTCGAACCGCTCGTGTCGAACGCGTTGTCGCCGAGCAGGAGGGCCGGGGCCGTCGCGCAGGAGGTCGAGCCGCCCGCGGCACCACCGTCACCCTTGTCGCCCGCGGTCGCGGTCATTTGTCCGAGGAGGATTGCCGCGCTGCCGAGCGCGAGCGTGCCAAGCGTCAGGGTCGTCTTCACGAGAGGGGCTCCGGATTACTGCGGTTCCGAGCCTCCGGGGCGGAGGTCGGCGTGACTGAGGAGAGCCGAACGCCCGCCTTCAGATACGGCGGACCTTCGGATGTCGTCTGGCGAATGTAGCCCAAGGTCCGTGGGCTGCGAAGGTTCGGATGCCGGATTCAGCCCGATATCTCCCCGTTGTGCACCAAAAGACACCGCCGGCCCCCGATCGGAAGGGGGCCGGCGGATGCCGGGAGAGTATCCGTTGGTCACGGAATGGCGCGCCAGGCGGTCTCCACCGAGCGGATGAACGCGCTCTCCCTGATGACCGTTCCGAGCATCAGCCAGCCGCTGACATCCCCGGATTCCACCTCGCGCCACACGAGGTCGGCGTGGCCGTCCGCGTCGAGGTCACGTGCCGTGAGGAGCGTGTACCCCGGCCCGAGGTCGAGCGAGATGTAGCCGCCGGAATCACGGCGGAGTCCATCCAGCCGCCACATGGCGACCCAACCCATCTCGGGATCGAACCACACGAGGTCGTCGCGCAGGTCGCCGTCGAGATCCGCCATCGCGATCGGCTGCCAGTTCGGGGCGACGGCGTGCGCGTTGTCGAGCGGACCCGCCTCCACGATCGTCAGGCCGAACATGCGCCACCCCTCGACCACGCCATCGGCCCGCTGCCAGAGGATGTCGTGGTGACGGTCGGCATCGATGTCGCCGATGCCCGCGAAGCGGAGCCCAGATGCGTTGCCGATCACGCCGCCCTCGGTCTTGGTGAGGCCATCCATCAGCCAGCCGCGCACTTCGCCCGTGACGTCGTTGAGCAGCACAATGTCGTCGCGGCCGTCGTTGTCGAGGTCACCCACGCCCACGATGCGCCAGTCGGCCTCGATGCCCTCGGAGATCGCGCCCGCCTCGAGCACGTCGCCGCCATCCATGATCCATGCAGCGAACGCCCCCGTGTCGGCGTCGCGCCAGATGATGTCCGGCTTGCGGTCACCGTTGAGATCGGCGGTGAACTGCCCGCTCCAGCTCGCATCGGGCTCCATCGACGTGTAGCCGCCCTGGTTCCACTCCAGGCCCCGCATCGCCCAGAACGACGAGCGGTCGTACTCCTCGCTGTGCCAGAAGATGTCGGAGAAGCCGTCGCGGTTGAAGTCGGCGCTCGCGGTGGACGAGCCGGCCGCGTAGACACCCGACCAGCCCTCGCGCGTCTCGTCGTTCCACATGCGCGCGGAGATCGCCAGCCATCCGTCGCGCATCGCGTCGCGCTCGAGGCCGATGTCCACGATGCGGGCGCCCTCCGGGCACTGCTCGTCGAGACCGCTCCCGAGGTTGCCGGTGGAGAGGATCGGCTGCGGCGAGCCGCCGAACGGTCCGTCGGCGATCCACAGCGTGTCGATGTCCTTGAGCGTCGACTTGAACGCCACGCGGAACTCGTCCTCGCTTCCGCCGAAGCCGGCGAGCGACTCGACCGCGAGGTACACGTAGGGGCGCCACTCGGCGCGCTCCGACTGGTCCGTCGGCACTCCGTCGCCATCGGGGCTGCCGAGGAGGTTGTCCCCGTTCCCTCCGCCGTGGCCTCCACCGTGCTCGGGCACGGTGCCGTCGAACTTCCAGAACACGTAGGACGGCAGCTCCTGGTCCTTCACGCCCGTCGGCATGTCGCCGTTCAGCGCCACCAGGTACGTGGTGTCGGTCTCGAGGTCGTGCACGAAGATACCCTGCGAGCGACGGACCTCGACGTGGTCATGCGCGTGATGCTGGTCATGGCAGTACTTCGACAGCTCCTCGTCGTCGACCTCCCACGGTTCGGGGCAGTCGAGCTCGAAGTGCATGTCCGAGTGTCCCCAGGCGCCCCAGAACGCGACCCAGCGTCCGTTGAAGGAGATCGCCTCGCCGAACTCGCGGAAGGTGAGGTCATCGCTCGCCACCCCGTCCATCACGAGACCCGGCACGGGATCGCCGATGCGCACGATCGGCTGCGGATCGGACGGCTCGTCGGTCCGCGAGATGTAGATGCCGCCGTTGTCGGGGTGGTCGTCGTCGTCGACGCCGAGGAACACCACGCGGTTCTCGAACGCGGAGGGAGAGCCGATCACCTCGAACCGCGGCTGGCTGCGCAGCACGAGGGGACCGGGCATATCGTCGCCCTCGCGCACGATCTCCAGCAGCGGGCTGAACGGCGTGAGCAGGTCGCGCGCGTACAGGCCGTGGTCATAGCGGGGTCCACCCCCGTGACCGCCACCGTTTCCACCACCTTCACCCTTGCCGAAGTCGTGGTGACCGTGCCGGCGGGTCGCTCCCTTGAAGGTGACGTAGCGGCTCCCGCCGATGGTGGGAACGCCGGGAAAGCCGTCGAACGCAGTCGCATCGCCCTCGCCGGGAACGGCGAACTCGGGGAAGTAAGGCTCCAGCGTGTCAGGGTCGCGCACGTCGCCGAGCATGTTGGCCGCCGTGAAGCGGTCGCCGTTCGACGAGGAGAAGACGCCCGCAGTGCCCTGGAACATCTCCTCGCCGCTGGGCAGCATGAAGCGCCACACGGGACCGGAGGTGCCCCGCGACACCACCATCACCGCGTCCGCATCGATGCGGGGGAACCACGGGAATCGGCGGTAGCCCGCGAACGTGCCGCTGAACGCGGGGCTCTCGACGTTGTTGGGCCACGCCACGTCGGCGCCACGCTCGAAGATGGCCTCGATCGGCTGGCCCGTCGCACCCATGCGGCGGAGGTAGACGCCTGAGAGCGGATAATCCTCCCGCGACGCCGTCCCGCGGAACGCGACGGCACCGCCGCGGTTCACCGACGGCTCTGAGAACTTGCGGAGCTGCTGCTCCGTTCCCGGCACCACATCGTTGCGATTGGCAACGGGCGTCCATGTCTCGATCGGAGTCACGGGACCGACCTGGGCCTGCGCATCCGCGCCTGCCCAGATCGGAAACGAAACGGCCCCCGCAAGGGCAATCGGCTTCCAACTCATCATGGTTCTCCTTCCGTTCTGTGCGGGCTACGCGGCCCGCCCCGCCGCCACTGCAGCGAGTGGACGAACGTAGGGATGCACGGTGTGGAAGTCAGGACGGGAGAACTTCCCGATCGGGCGCAACACTTCCCGCGGACGACGCGCGGGCGGAAACATCCGCGCGTCCCGTTGCTTGTCCATCGCACGGCGGCGCGCTACGGACGGCGCACCGGCCCCGATGGAGTGGACGCGAAGCAGGGAGGCTTCATGCGCTGGATGTTCTCCGCCGTCTGTGCGGCGTTGTCGATGTGGTGCGCCGCCGCGGCGCCCGCGCAGCAGGGGGCATCGCACGCGGAGTCGCGTCCGCGCGGAGGCCAGCAGGCGCGGAGGTTCCACGAGGAGCCCGG
>CAIOCH010000592.1 GCA_903856525.1 uncultured bacterium
CGTCGAGCACGCCGAAGCCGTACTGGTGGATCGAGCAGAGCACGTTGTCGATGGTCAGCCCGTCGACCGCGGACGCGCCGCTGTCGACCGAGATGCCGCGCGACACCGAGATGCCGCCCGAGAGGTAGCCCTCGAGGTGCAGGCCGCGGATCGTCGCGTCATTGCCGGTCACCGTGACCAGGTTCACCAGCGGCGAGGCGGTGAGGCCCGTCGGCGGGGTGATCTTGGTCGCCCACGCCAGGGGGTCGCCCGAGCTGCCCGCGCCCTCGAGCGTGATGCTGCCGAGGGTGAGGACGTTCTCCAGCGCGAAGGTGCCCGCCTCGAGCCGCACCACGTAGGGGTTGTCCGGGTTCGCGCCCTTCAGTGCGTTCGCAGCCGACACAGCGCCAGGGTAGTTCGTCGTCGAGACCAGGCGGTCATCGGCGTACAGGTTGTAGTGCACCACGGTCGAGCCCGTGAGGACGCGCACCGTGTAGCCGGTCACGCGACCGACCTTCACGACGCTGCCGTTCACGGCCGCGATCTGCGCCAGGCTCATCGAGCTCTCGCCCGCGCGCATCGTGATGTGCGGGAACGAGCTGGCGTCCAGGGTCGACTTGCTGAGCAGGGTGGTGATGTCCGCCGCAGCCACGGCGTTGTCGATCGAGAGGTTGGTGATCGAATCCACCACCGCGATGTTCGCGACGAGCGCCGCGAAGTAGGCGCCCGACATGCCGGTCGCGTTGACCGTCACCGTGGCGTTCGCATTGGTCTTGCTGAGCAGGTTGCCCATGTCCGTCGCGGTCATGCCCGTCGAGCCTGAGCCCGCCGTGATCGTGAAGGCTCCGGTGACGGCGCCCGCGGCGAGCTGGCTGTAGCCAGCGGCCACCGCGTTCAGGCTGTCGGCGTTCATGCCGGCGGCGTTGATCGTGGTGATGTTGCCGCCCGTGAGGTAGCTCGGCACGAAGGCCGCCACCGTCGACTGGTAGAGGTAGGCGTTGGCGATGTCCGCCGTCGAGGTCGAGCTGGTGATGCCCGCCGCGATGGTGTCCGCTGCGCGGGCCGGGTCGAAGCCGTTCACCGACGCCGTGTTGACGGCCGTGACGGTCGCCGACGCGGTGCGGGCGGTGTTCATGACCGACCGGAGGTACGAGCGACCAGAAGTCTGGCGCGTCGCGTAGTTCGAGAGCGCCGTCGACATCGCGGTCGAGATCACCGTCTCGCCCGAGAGCGTGCGGGTCGCGGTCGTGCCGTTGCGGAGGAGCGCGAGCGCGTCACGCACCTGGGCGTAGGCGGCTGCGGTCGGCGAGGTCGACATCGTGCCGTCGACGATCTCGGCGCTCAGCAGCGTGTACGACTTCGCACGGAAGTCGACGAGCTGGCCGAACAGCGTCTGCGCGGCGGGGATGCCGTTCGAGATGTCGCCGCGGTTCGCCACCTGGTCGGCGCTGGCCGCCGACTGGTACAGGAATGAATCCGCGTTCGGGAGCCCGTTGTAGGCGGTCATGTCGTAGCCCGACATGTCGAGCGCAGCGGCCACGGCCGAGGCGCCCGCGTTGTAGACGGCCCAGGCCTGGTCGTTGATCGTGTCGAAGCGCGCCTCGTGCACGACGGTCCAGTTGAGCTGGCTGTCGGACATCGGCTCGAGCTCGACCACGAAGTTCGCGGCCGAGGCCACGAGCGGGGCGAACCAGTTGATCTGCGCCTGCGTGGTGAACGAGGTGCTGGTCAGGTTGACCGCGCCCGTGACGACGATCGTCTTCGTGAGGTCCGAGCCGATCGTGATCGCCGGGGTCGGCTGCGTGTTGATCGTGCCCGTCGCGAGGACCGAGCTCGTCCAGACGTTCACCGTCTGGCCGTTGCTGGCCGCGGCGACCGCTTCGGCGAACAGGGCGTGACCCGACTGGGCGACGCCGCCCGAGACGACCTCGAAGTCGCCGAGGATGTTCGTGACGGTCTGTCCGGTGTACGGGACGGGGAAGGTCTGGTGCTGCGTCGTCGCGAGCTGGACAGCCGCGAGGTCAGCCTGGCGCGTGTACACGCGCGAGGCTCCCGCGTAGACACTGAGCTCGCGGTTGAAGGCGGCGGGGATGTACATCTGCGCCGTGGCGCTGTAGCGCTGGTTGCCAGCGGGCACCGACACGTTGATCGTGCTGGTTCCGGGCTGGACGACGAACGCCGTGATGTTCAGCGTGCCGCTGAAGGTGAGGCCCGACGGCGCGACGTTCTGATAGGGGAAGGCAGCGATGTCGCCCCACGCGCCGTTGGACACGGTCACGTTGCTGACGGCGAGGTTGTTCGAGCCGCCCGAGAACGCCACGCCATAGCCCGCGGCGATGGAGCTCGCGGTGATGTTGCTGATGGTTCCGCCCACGACGGTGTTCATGTCGAACGCCGTGCGCTGCGAATCATGGACACGCACATTCGAGATGGTCACGTTGCGCGAGACCGAGTTCGGGTCGCCCTGCGGGCCGCTGCCCGCGATGGCGAAGCCGCGTCCGAGGTCGCCCGTGCGGCCACGCGCGGTGATCGCGACGTTGCGGAGCACCGAGCCGTCGCCGAGGAGCTTCACGGCGCTGTCGTTCGCGGCCATGGTCAGGCCGGAGTAGTCGATGATCGATCCGCCCGACACGGCTCCGCCGACGATCTCGCCGCTGCCCGCACCCTCGAGGGTGATGCGGTAGAGGTCGAGGCGTGAGGTGATGTCGAATTCGCCTGCGGGCAGGGTGACGGTGTCGCCGATGGTCGCGAAGCCGATCGCGAGCTCGATGGTCGGCGCGCGGCCCACGACGGCGCTGGCGCGCGAGATCGTGATCGGTCCGAACGTGGTGTTGATGTTCGCGGCGACCGTGTTGTAGATCGCGTTCACGGCGGCCACCTGGGTGGCGCTCATGTTGCGCATGTCGACCGAGTAGGTCGCGCCGGTGCCGAGGCTGCTGACGAAGCTCGCGAACACGCTCGCGCTGCTTGCGTCGCTCGGGAAGCTTGCCGAGGTCACGTTGAAGGAGCCGAACACGGTCACGCCCGCGGGGATCGCGGCAGTGAGCGACGGATTCACGTTGGTGCCGAGCACGCGGATGTGGTCGCCGCTCACGGACGCCGCCGCAGCGAGTCCGAGCGTCGAGTACGAGCTGCCGCCGCCGACGAGGAGCACGCGTTCCGAGCCGAAGGTGAAGGCTTCCATCGCGGTGACCGTCTGGCTCATGGTGAGCGACGAGTTCGCGACGGTCGCGTTGCTGCCCGAGCCGGACGCGAAGGTCCAGTCGGCGCGGCTGCCGGGGAGCTGCATCGTGTCGGTGTCGGCGCCACCGTTGCTCAGGGTGTCATCGCCGTCGGTCGAGGCGATGACGAAGGTGTCGTTTCCAGCGTCGCCGTTCACGGTATCGGCGCCCGCGCCGCCCGTGAGGGTGTCGTTGCCGTCGCCGCCGTTGATGACGTCCGCGCCAGCGCCGCCCGAGAGCGAGTC
>CAIOCH010000593.1 GCA_903856525.1 uncultured bacterium
GGATTCCCCGCCAAGCGCGTGGCGCTCCACTGGGAGAACCTCAACGACGACGAGATCACCCGCGTGCGCTCGCTGTGCAATGAGCTCGACGAGATCATGCGCCGCGCCCGCAACCGTTCCAACAATGCGCGCAAGGCACCCACCGCCAACATGCACGTGGCGATGATCATCGCTCCCGTCGACGGCCATGTCATGCCCGGCCCCGAGATGAAGTTCAAGTTCTCCTAATCGCCTTGCGCGACCGTGGTGCGGACCGCTTGCGCGGGTCGCATCACTTCAAGACCGGCTTCAGCCACTTGCCCGTCCAGGAACTCCTGTGACGGGCAATTTCTTCGGGGGTGCCCGTGGCCACCACGGTGCCCCCGCGGTCGCCGCCCTCGGGCCCGAGGTCGACGATCCAGTCGGCGCACTTGATGATGTCGAGGTTGTGCTCGATCACCACCAGCGTGTGGCCCTTGCCCGCCAGGCGGTCGAGCACGGTCTGCAACCGCGCGACGTCGGCGAAGTGCAGGCCGGTCGTGGGCTCGTCGAGGATGTAGAGCGTCGTCGAATCGGTCGCGTTGCCGAGCTCGGTCGCGAGCTTCACGCGCTGCGCCTCGCCGCCCGAGAGCGTGGTCGACGCCTGCCCGAGCTGCACGTAGCCGAGGCCGACGTCGCGCAGGCACTCGAGCATGCGGTTGATCTTGGGGTGCGCGTCGAAGAACTGCATCGCATCCTCGACGGTCGCCTCGAGCACATCGCTGATGGTCTTGCCGCGGTACTTGATCTCGAGTGTCTCGCGCGAGTAGCGCTTGCCCTTGCAGACCTCGCAGTCGACGAACACATCGGGCAGGAAGTGCATCTCGATGCGCTTGACGCCCTGGCCCTGGCACGCCTCGCAGCGGCCGCCCTTCACGTTGAAGGAGAACCGCCCGGGCTCGTAGCCGCGGATCTTCGATTCGGGCACGAGCGCCCAGATCTTGCGGATCTCGTCGAAGATCCCCGTGTAGGTCGCGGGGTTCGAGCGCGGCGTGCGGCCGATGGGCGACTGGTCGACCTCGATCACGCGGGTGATGGCGTCGAGGCCGGTCACCTTGCCGTGCGCGCCGGGCGTGGTGTTCTCGCCGAGCACGTGCCGCTTGGCGGCCTGCAGCAGGATGTCGTTGACCAGCGTCGACTTGCCCGAGCCCGACACGCCGGTCACGCACACGATCCCCCCCAGCGGAAACGCGACATCGACCGACTGCAGGTTGTTCGCCTTGGCGCCCTTGACCACGATCGCCTTCTTCTCGCTCAGCGCGCGGCGCTTGGCAGGCACTTCGATCTTCTTCCGCCCCGAGAGGTACTCGCCGGTCAGGCTGGTCGGATGCGTCGCGATCGCCTTCATGTCGCCCTCGGCCACGAGCGTGCCGCCGTGGCGGCCGGGGCCGGGGCCGATGTCCACGATCCAGTCGGCCGCACGCATCATGTCCTCGTCGTGCTCGACCACCAGCACGGTGTTGCCGATGTCGGACAGGCGTCGAAGCGTGGCGATCAGCCGATCATTGTCGCGCTGGTGCAGGCCGATCGTCGGCTCGTCGAGCACGTAGCACACGCCCACGAGTCCGCTGCCGACCTGCGTGGCCAGGCGGATGCGCTGCGCCTCGCCACCCGACAGCGTGGAACTCGTGCGGTCGAGCGACAGGTAGTCGAGGCCGACCGACGCGAGAAACCCGAGGCGCGCCTCGATCTCCTTGAGGATCGGCGCCGCGATCTTCTGCTGTTCCTTCGTGAGTTCGAGCGACTTGGCCACCGCCAGCGCGCGCGACACCGTCATCGCCGCGAGGTCCGCGATCGACAGCGACAACGTCCCGCTCTTGACCTTGACCGCCAGTGACTCGGTGCGCAGGCGCCTTCCCGCGCACGAAGGGCACGGCGCCTGGCTCATGAACGCCATGAGCCGCTCCTTCACGTTCTCGCTCTCGGTGTCGGTCGCGCGCCGCTTGAGGTGCGGCAGCACGCCCTCCCACTCGAAGGTCGCCTTCACGCCCTCGGCCTCGCTGCCCCACATGAGCAGCTGGCGGATCTTGGCGGGAAGCTCCGAGTACGGCGTGTCGAGGTCGATCTTCGCCAGCGCCGCGAAGCCGCGCAGCTGCCGCGCGTAGTAGATGTTCATGCGCCGGCCGTTCTTGCGCCAGGGCAGGATCGCCTCGCGCAGCGGCTTCTCCATGTCGGGCACGCACAGGTTCTCGTCGAACTCGTTCACGGTGCCCAGGCCCGCGCACGCCGGGCACGCGCCCTGCGGCGAGTTGAAGCTGAAGATTCGCGGCTCGAGCTCATCGAGCGCGCACTGCGGGTGGTCGGGGCACGCGAACTTCTCGCTGAAGCGGTGCTCCGCCCAGCCGTCCGTCGTCCCCGAAGCCTTCGCCGACGCGTCTTCGATCAGGACGGTCAGCGAGCCTTCCGCGAGCTTGAGCGCAGTCTCGACGCTTTCCGCGATGCGCTGCCGCGCAGATTCCTCGAGCACGATGCGGTCGACGACCGCGTCGATGTCGTTCATCTCGTAGCGGCCGAAACCAAGCGGATTCTCTCCCGCGTTCTTGAGCACCTCGCGCAGGTCGACCACCTTGCCGTTGGCGCGCGCACGCACGAGACCCTGCTTCTGCAGGCCCTCGAGCACCTCGCGGTGGAAGCCCTTCTTGGCGCGCACGACGGGCGCGCACAGCATCGCGCGCTTGCCCGCGAACCTCGTGACCAGCGTCTCCACGATCTGGCTCGGGTTCGACGCGCTGATCTCCTTGCCGCACACATGCAGCGACTTCGCCTTGCCCTTGCCGCGCTCCTCGGTGTGCCAGCAGGTCGGCGTGCCGCAGCGCGCGTAGAGCAGGCGCAGGTAGTCCCAGATCTCCGTCGTCGTCGCCACGATCGAGCGCGGGCTGTGACCGCCCGAGCGCTGCTCGATCGCGATCGTCGGCGGAAGCCCGTCGATCGCCTCGACGTTCGGCTTCTGCATCTGGTCGAGGAACTGGCGCGCGTACGCGGAGAGCGACTCCATGTACTTGCGCTGACCTTCGGCAAAGATGGTGTCGAACGCCAGCGAGCTCTTGCCCGAGCCCGACACGCCGGTGATCACCACCAGCTTGTCGCGGGGGATCTCGACCGAGAGGTTCTTGAGGTTGTGCTCGCGGGCGCCGCGAACGCGGATGGACTTCTCGGGCGTAGCCATGGGGGGAGGCGATGATAGGGCCGCGGGGGCTCCCCCGAATCTGGTCGAGAAACCCGCGCCCGTCGCGCCGTCATGCGCCCGCGGCAGCGGAACAGGCGAATCCCGCCCTCATTTTGCTTCCCCGCCCGTCCTGCGGCCGAAGATGGGGTTAGGAATTGTCCCTCCCGCGAGTTGTCTCGATGCACATGGCAGCCACCACCACCCCCTCGAACATGGCCACCCCCGCGCCCGGCGCTTCGGGTGTTGTCGGGACGGGCACGGCGGTGAAGCCCGTGGCGACGGTCGTGACGACGGACAGTCCGACGACCACCGAGCCTTGCTGGGCCAACCTCAATCCCGGCAAGCCCCTCCCAGGACCAGACGAATGGCGCGCGCTCGAAAGGCGCGCGTCTTTGTTTCGGTTGCGGTGAGCGGGGGCTGGCTCGGGACATCCGCTTGATCCAAGGCGTGATCGGAATCACCGGCGTAGTCTCAGGAAACCGTGCAGCGCGCCGCCGACCATCGGCTGGTCGGCGGCGCTCACCCCAAGTACTCCGCAAGATGATCGCTACGCAACCCGCGCACGCGTCGTCGCGGGTCGTGCTGTCGGGGCGCGGGATGCCCGGGCTGGCTCGAGGAAGATGTCGGCACGAACCTTGAACCGGGACGCGAGGGTCCTGATGTGCTCCACGGTCAGCGACCGGTCGCCGTTGAGGATCTTCGAGCCCATGCTCTCGTGCATCCCGAGGATCTTCGCAAGCGCAGACGCGTTGAGGCCGTGCTCGGCGAGCAGGTGTTTCAGAGCGTCGAGGCCACTCGGCAGCGCGATCGCGTGGTGCCTGGCCTCATGGGCCTCCACCAACTGGACAAGCGTCTCCATGTAGAGCTCCTGTCCCTTGGTAAGCCTGCCGCTGGCCATGAGCCGGTCGACCATCGCGGTGGTGTCGGCGTAGTGTCGGTCGTCCTTGATGGCGCGAGGCGGCATCAATCGGACGAGTTCCTCGAACTTTCCGGGCAGCCTTGTACTGTTGACGCGCTTTGGTGCAGGCATCGCACTATTCCTTCCAGTCGCCTTGGTCGTACTCGGCGTGCGTCAGGACGAACCGGACGTTCACGAGCTGGTAGTCGTACCGGATGCGGGCGATCAGCCGATACTTGTTTCCGCCGATGTTGAACACGGTGAGGGTGTCCCCGCCGTCCGACTCGACGCCATCCGCGTGCGGGAAGGTCGCCCGCACGTCGCGGATGCTCTTCCATTCAGCTCCCAGAACGATCCGATACCAGGCGCGAAGCGGGCGCTCGGCATCCTTGTGCCGCTCCCAGAATTCGCGCAGTGGCCTGAGGCTGATGATGCGCACCGAGACACTTTGTCTTGCCTCGACTCGGAAGTCAAGAGGTATGAGACAAAAAGTCTAGTTGTTGGGGCAGTGAGCGCGGTGCGGCCGGCGCGGATGGTTAGTACGCACCTCGAGGGGATCCTGAACACAGTGGTGCCGCAGACGACGAACGCGGCGGCGGAGTCGATGAACGCGCGGATCTAGCGGATCAAGCGGATGGCGTGCGGGTACCGGAAGCGCGAGCGCTTCCGGAACGCGATCCTCTTCCATCTCTGGGGGATTGACCTCCATCCGAGGCCGGTATTCATCCACACGATTTCCTGAAGCGCCCAAATTCAAAGTCCTTGCAGCCGCGCCAATTCGCATCCCCAAGGGAACTGAGCAGCGATTCGACGACGGAGAGTCCGGTCGGATCGAAGACCGACACGGGACTGGCGAGGAAGGCGAGATTCAGGTTCATCCCATCGACATACCCGAGCGGATCCCGCTCGATCCACCGCCCGAGCGGTGGGGAGAGCCACCGGTTGCGCGCGAGGTACATCTCGGTCTCGGGCGCGAAGCGGTAGCCGCAGTAGCCGGTGCGGTTGGCGATGCCGGGGGAGCTGAGGGTTCCTTCGGGGAGGGCCGCGGCGTAGGAGAGCACCGCCGCGAGATCGGCCGCGTCCACGCTGCCGTCGCGGTTGAAGTCGGCTTCGCTTCTGTAGGTGCTGCTCGCGATCGAGCCGTAGGACGAGAGCACGATCGAGAGGTCCGCGGAGTTCACCGCGCCGTCGCCGCTCGCGTCGGCGGGCCACTGGTGGCGCGCGACGCCGTAGGGCGAGTACGCGACGCGCTCGAGCAGCGAACCGTTGTCGAGGAGCACCGCCACGCTCGAGAACTGCGCGTCGGTCGCGTGGAACATCCGCACTTCGGCGCCGTCCTCCTCCGTTGGGTTGAAGTCGCGGCGGGTCGAGACGATGTCGTCGATGTATCGGAGTCCCCAGACGAGCTGGGTGTGCTCCTCGAAGTCGGGCGAGGTCTCGTTCGGATCGAAGTCCGTGTCGATGCGCGACTCGAGCAGCCGCCACGAGGTGTCGTAGAGCATCACCCGCATCTCGTCGAGGGCGTGGGTCGAGTCGGCGGTGTCCGTGTCGGTCCGCTCGACCGTGCGCCAGTTGAGCGGGTTGTACTCGTACTCGGCGCGAGGATGGAGATCTTCCTCCGCGTCCTCGAACTCGACCTTCACGAGGCGGTTCCAGGCGTCGTGGGTGTAGCGGAGCGCGCCGCCTGACTGGAGCTGCTGGCGCAGGAGGTTTCCTGCGTAGTCGTAGGCGAGGTCGACGGTCCCGCCGCCGGTGTCGGGCGCGAGCTCGCGCTGGAAGAGCTCGTTCACGCGGTTCGTGGGCGGCGTGAGCGAGGGATCGCGGTGGTCGCGCACTTCGGTCTCGTCGGCATCGATCCCGCCCGCGCCGTCGAGATCGGTGCCGACGGAGTGCCAGTTGCCGAGCGGATCGAGCGCCCACTGCTGACTTCCCTTGAGTTGCGACACGGAAGGACTCGCAAGCCCGCCCGTCCACACGCCGCGGCGCGCGTCGACGAGTCGGTGGAGTCCGTCGTAGGCGTACATGTTCGAGAGCGGCTGTGAAGACTTCGGCCTCGCGTCGAACGCTCCGGTGCGGTTCGA